>JAGFXI010000105.1 GCA_017861095.1 Deltaproteobacteria bacterium
CGCCTTTGCAGAGCAGACCTCCCTGCCTCTTGCCATCCGATCGCGGCTGGAAGCCGCTCCCACACCGTTCCTCCTCACGGAGCCTACCGCTCGCAGAGAAGGACAGCCAGATCCGCGGTCGCAGCAGGTGGTTCGTGCATAATGCGGGTTAAGGGGGGGCAAAGAGTCTCGTGCGTTGAAAAAAAGCGTGCCGCGAGCTCAGGGGGGAGTCGCGGCACGCATAGGTATGCTCTCAAAAGCGGATTTTTTCCGGAGGCCTCCGCTCCGGGACGTACGGGTGGGGGATTTTCCCCTCGTTCCAGTCTTTGGAGACGTAGAGATTGCAGTAGCAGCTCCCGTACTCTTCCACGTCGGGAGTGCGGTAGACGCAGGGGCAGATGATGTCCTTGTCCCAGTCGCGGTCACCGGCCGCCAGCCGGCACGGGCAGGCCATGTAGCCGTAGCGCTCTTTGTTGGCCAGGAGCGCCTGAAGGAGCTCGAAGGTCCTCTCCTTGTCCTTGTTGAAGTAGTATCCCTTCGGCTCCTGCACCTTCCTCAGCATGTCATAGAGCTTGTCAACGTCCATCATGGAATACCAAGAGCCTCCTTGATCTCCTTCTCCCTGTAACCGATGATGACCTTGTCCCCGATGATGATGGTGGGGAAGGAGCACCTGGGGTTGAACTTCTTTATATCCTCCAGAATTGCCGCTCTCTCCTTGCCCTGGAGGAGATCCACATCGGTGAACTCGTACTGAATCGTACACTCGTCGAGCAGCTTCTTGGTGGACTTGCAGTGACTACAAGTGCTGAGTGAGTAAAGCTTCACGTTCTCGTTCTGCGGCATAGCCTCCCCCTCTTCGTCACACGTGCTCGGTGAAACTTTTGAATTCTGACACAACCAGGCGGCGAAGGCAACCCGCTCGCGCCCGGCCATGAGCGACTACTCCTCCTCGGCCGCACCGTTCCCTTTTCCCGCTCCGATCAAGGGCAGCACCTTGTCGATGCGGAAGAAGACCAGAAACCTCGGCTCCTTCTTCTCGTCTTCATATCTCCTCCGCCGAAGCTTGTGGAGGAGCTCTGAGTCCTGCTCTTCCCGGATCTTGGTGAGGAAAAGCCTTTTCCCGGCGTAGCCTTCGCCCGCCTCCATGAACAGGTAAGCTGCATGCGGGTTAGACTGGAGATTGTGGTGGGTCAGCCGATCGCGCATGATGAAGGCGACGGTCTCCTCGTCCATAACGTGTGGGGTGGCATAAACCGCGGCGTCCACCTTGCCGTCCCCGTCGGCGGTAGCCAGTATTCCTCGACCTTTCACTGAAGCAAAATATTCTTTGAGTGTCATCTCTTTTCCTCCCGACATGTAGCCCAAGGCAGGCTAGAACCGTTCATCAGTACATCCCTAATGACCCCTCGAAGGTGTCGCGGCGAGGGCCGCCAGAGCTCGGCCCGCCAATTCGCTCACCGTGCACCTCTCCTCGCGCCATTCGAGATACAGGGGGACCTCCGCCCCATCGGCGGTCAGATTCTTCAGCCGCGGCCGTGCCCCCTGCGCACCGATAAGTCCCAGAATCCACGCGGCGAGGCCCCGGAGCTGCGCGTCCGCAGCGCTCAGGAAGATCTCGATATCCGGGATGGCCCTTTCCACGAGCGAAGGTCGAGCCCAAGCAAGCCTTCCCAGGCCCCAGAGCACTCCCCGCTGGAGAGGTATATGCTCCAGAAAGTTGCCGTCTTCCTGGATGTAGGAGACGAGCATGTGGGCATACTCCTCCGCCAGTCTCTCGTGACGCGCCATGGTCTCGCCCATCGCCTCCGGGATTCCCCAGCCGATTCCCCCCGACTCTTCGTTCAACTGCCAGATCATCCGGCGCATGACCACCCGGGCCGCTTCCATATCCGCGGCAGCGAGCGTGGCCATGATCACGCCCATCGCGGTTACGGCACGCCACCTCAGGGTGGTATCGGTGCTACAGAAGAATGAGAAAAGGGGGTTCACCACCCGTCCTGGCGGAAGCTTAGCGAGCTCCGCCAAAGCCTGCGCCCTATCGTCGCACCTCAGGGCACCCAGCACCCGTTCCTTGAGTTCCCGACCTCTCAACGGCCTCTCTGTCATCCCGTCCCAACCGAGCACTCCCTGCCGGAGCGCTTCGTCCATACCGGCGTCAATAGACAATTGCACGGGATTTAATCACCCTGGTTCTCCGGATCAACCCTAATGCCCCCTCTCCTGCAACGATTGCCTCCCGCGAGATCAATCAGCTATACTCGCCTCGTACCTTTTCAGCGTTAAGTTCTCCATCAAAGCCCAGGTTGAGACTTACCAAAGGGACCTTTGCTCAAAAGGGAGCCGTCCATACTTCACCGGCTTCGGCCCGCCACCGCCCTTCGCTCAGAACAATCAGCGGGCGCGGCGCCGGGGAACAGGCGATCATCCAACGTCCCCATGGACCGCCATGGGAGATACGAGGGGGAAGGTCATGTCCACCCAGGAGAACCTCATCAAGGTGTACGAGTACGCACTGAATCAGGAACAGACCGGCTTGAGCTTTTTTCAGACCTCGCTGCAACGGCTGGGAATCGGGGCGGCGTTGAGCGCCTTCAAGCGCTTGATCCAGGAAGAGGAGAAGCACATCCTCTTCATCGGCGGGATCATCGACAACCTCAAGCAGGGGAAAGGTGTCGACGTCGGCCGGCTGAAAGAGATGGTCCTGGAACCGACCAACTATTTCGACGCTCGCGCCCGATCGGAATTCATGCAGCAGTGCATCGAGGGGTCCATGGTGCCCGACGTCACCGTCTTCAATACCGCCTGGCTCATTGAAAAGGATCTCAGCGAGTTCTATGAGCGGGCGGCGCAAGGCGCGGAAGGTCCGGCGAAGGAGGCCTTCGCCATGCTCTCCCGATGGGAGAAAGCCCACGAAAGGTTCTTCAGGGAGTATCGGGACAAGATCGCCGCCACGTACGCAGCCATGCCCTGGGGCGGATAACGGTCCGCCTCGCCATGGGTCTCACCACGTGATAGGGATCACCGCCGATCTCTGCGTGCTCTCTCCCCGCAGAGTGTTGTTCAGCCCCTATGGGTCGATACCTTCCGGGGCGGGCGAGACGCTCTGCGCCCCGCGCATGAGGCGGGGCTAGGCCCTTCTCTTGATGTTGGCCACGAGCTGAGCGATCTGAGTACCGAGGTACACACACTGCTTGCCCTCCATGCAGGCATCAGCGTCCGTCGGCTCCAGGTGGGTCTTGAGCTCGTGCTTTCCGTGCTTCAGGTCGACGACATAGGCCTTCTTCCGCGCATCGTAGGCGACATCCACGTCGATCCCGCACTCGCCAACGGCCGGATAGAGGGATCGTATCTTCTCGCAGAGTTCCTTGTTGTTGTGCATGACATTCTCCTTCTCAAACTCAGCGGCTCTCGTTACCACGCAGAGCACGGCATTGTTTACGTTCGACTGTAATGACGGTAACCACCCGCCGCCATACGTTATATGTCCTTGATATGGCGGCACATCAAAAACCTGCCCCAAGGGCGAGTCCCGCCCTGGCGGGCTCCCGATCGGCCAAGAGCACCAGCGTCTCTGGGTTTCATTCTTTTCGGTGGGCGGTGCCCACCCTACATCTAGCTTGTCTAAGAGAAGGCAGTCGCCCCAGACCTGAGACCTCCAGGGGACCGACAAGGCTCTAGGCCGCATGCGCCTCCGCGACCCCGGTCACGGCGCCCGCTTCCCTGAGCGCCGTGATCAGTTTGCTCACCGTGGTGAGCGCTCCGCCGCAGACCGAGTCGTGGCATAGGTACACGGCCGGCAAGGCGTCGGCCTGGGCGAGGCCCTGCACCTCCGGGGCGAGGTGATCCATTCTCCCCTCGGGCTCAGCATTTCGCCTCGACAAAAACACCTTGTTGGGCAGAAAGGCACGGTGCACGGCATGCACCATCGCCCTCGCTGTCTCCCGTTTTAGATCGCCGATGATAACGATCTGGTGGCTAGGCCCAATCATGAACTCGAGGGCAGCAAGAAACTGCGTATAGGCCGATGGATAGGCCTTGATTCGCTTCGAGAATGCCTTCGCCACCTCCGCCGCCTTCTCCGTCAGGCCCAGGGAGCCGGTCATCCGTCCCAGGCGGATCAGGTTGAGCGCCGCCACCGAATTGCTCGACGGTACCGCCCCGTCATAGATCTCCTTGTTCCGGGCAATGAGACCTTCGTGCTCCCTCCCGGTGAAGAAGACCCCCCCGTGATCTTCATCCCAGAAGAGCTCAAGCATCACCCGGTTGAGCTCCCCCGCCTCCTCCAGATATTTGAGGTCGAAGGTTGCCTCGTAGAGGTCGAGAAGCCCCCAGACGAAGAAGGCGTAGTCGTCCGCATAGCCGGGGTTGGCGACCTCTCCCTGGCGATAGCGACGGTAGAGCCGCGGACCGGGCGTCTTCAGCCGCGCCAGGATGAAGTCGGCCCCGCGCCGGGCCGCTTCCCCAAAGGATTGATCCCCGAGGGCCTGGTAGGCCTTGGCCATAGCAGCGATCATGAGCCCATTCCACGAGGTCAGCACCTTGTCGTCTTTGAGGGGATGGACCCTCCTCTCTCTCGCCGCAAAGAGGCGCTCTCTCCCTTCCCCCAGGAGATGTTCGAGCTCCGCCGGTTCCACCTGTTCCCGCGCGGCAAAATCCTCGATGGAGATACGGATGTGCGCGATGCTGCGACCCTCCTCGAAGTTGCCGTGGGGGCCGATGTCGTAGAACTTGCAGAATAGGTCGGCCCGCTCCTTGCCCAGGACGTCCCGTACCTGAGCGGGCGTCCAGACATAGAAGAGACCCTCCCTCCCCTCGCTGTCCGCGTCCTCGCCGGTGTAGAAGCCTCCCTCCGGATCGGTCATGTCGCGGAGCACGTAGGTAA
The DNA here is from genome assembly GCA_017861095.1 of Deltaproteobacteria bacterium. GTDB lineage: Bacteria > Desulfobacterota > Syntrophobacteria > BM002 > BM002 > JAGFXI01. The sequence goes on from JAGFXI010000105.1 coordinate 4,865, forward strand.
GAATCTCTCTCACGACCCGGGCGTACCTCTCCTTGCCGGTTACCTGGTAGGCCTCGGTATAGGCCATGGCGAGCATGGCCTGATCGTAAAGCATCTTCTCGAAGTGAGGGACGAGCCACTTCTCATCCACCGAATACCGGTGAAAGCCGAAGCCGATCTGGTCGTAGATGCCGCCGTCCCGCATCGCCTCCAGGGTCCGCTCCACAATCTTCAAGGCGCCGCGATCACCGCTCCGCCTATACCACCGCAGCAGGAAGGTGAGATTATGGGGCGTGGGAAACTTGGGGGCGGACCCGAAACCTCCCCACCGAGAATCGAATGCTTGGAGGAGCTGGTCGTACCCCTTGCTGAGAGTGTCGGTGTCGAGCCGAGGGCCCACGTCGTGGCCAGCTCGCGGCTGGATCCCCCTCGTAATCTTCTCGCTCACCTCGATGAGACGCTGACGGTCATTTTTCCAGGCCGCGGCAATCTGGGTCACCACATCCACAAAACCGGCCATACCCATCCTCTCGGCCTTCGGGAAGTAGGTCCCGGCGAAGAAGGCCTTGGCCTCCGGCGTCATGAAGATGGAAAGAGGCCAGCCCCCGCGGAGGGTAACCGCCTGGCACACGTTCATGTAAATGGCGTCAATGTCCGGCCGCTCCTCACGGTCCACCTTGATGGAGACGAAATGTTCGTTCAAGACGCGGGCCACCTCGTCATCTTCGAAGGACTCGTGAGCCATGACATGGCACCAGTGGCAGGTGGAGTAGCCGATGGAGAGGAACAGAGGCTTGTCCTCGGCCCTTGCTTTCTGGAAGGCCTCCTCTCCCCAGGGGTACCAGTCAACGGGATTCTCGGCGTGCTGCAAGAGGTATGGGCTCTTCTCGTTGCCCAGCCGATTCGCTTTTTTCCCTGACATATGGTGATCCGAGTCCATGGCATATCCTCACGGGCTTGGGTGATGAGCTGAGTTACAGAGGAAACCTAACCACGAATCTTGCGGCAGTCCAGCCGCCTTCGTCCTTTTCCCCGTCGAGCCCCAAGAATCCCCCCAACCCCCCTTTCGTACAAAAGGGGGGCGAGGGGGGATTTCTCCCGAGCGATGGCATGACTGAACAGCATAAGGGCTACCAGGTTGGCTGAGATACACCGCGAATGTCAGGGAGGATCAACGAAAAGGGTGGAACCGGGTCATGGTGTGAGGGTCTTTGCCGCCCGGAGGGAGAGGATGCCGGGAAGGCAGCCGGACTCCGTTACGTCCTGAGGGTCTCCACAGCGTTCTTGCCGAAGGCAAGGGCCTGGGAGACGGCATCCGGATGATTGAGGATCTCGCCCTTCGCTTCGACCTTGCCAAAGAAGAGCCCGCCCTCGTAGGTCATATCGAGGGCGTCAAAGAAGTATCGTGCCGTGAGCTCGCAGCCCTGGAAAAGATTCGCCCCCTTGGTCGCGCCGACAGCGATGAGGTAGCCCTTGCCGCTCTCGTGGGCCTTCAACTTCTGAGGAGATTTCTCAAGCCGCCTCTTTGACCAGAGGGCCTGGGTGCGATCGATCAGGGCCTTGAGCTGCGCGGGGACGTTATAGAAGAAAACCGGCGCGGCAAGAAAGATGATCCGAGCCTCTTCGAGGAGGGGATACACTTTATCCATGTCATCGGGGACGACGCACTCGCCCGTGTCGTCGCAGCCGCCGCACTCGAGGCAGCCGCCGATCTTGAGGTCCCGAGCATAGAGCGTACGCACCTCTCCGCCCGCCGCGCGCGC
>JAGFXI010000106.1 GCA_017861095.1 Deltaproteobacteria bacterium
CGGGAAAAGAAGGCCTGGCGAGTCTCACCGCGAACGGGCTCCTCCTCGGCACGGCGAGACGTTCAGCCGAGGCGTTCAACGAAGAGCTGGACTTCATGGGCGCATCCCTGGATGCGGGGGCAGGCCGTGACTACACCACCCTCAGTCTCCAGGTTTTGACCAGGGACCTGGATCGCGGCTTCAACCTCTTCATGGAAGCCCTCACGCAGCCGACCTTTCCTGACGAGGAGCTCCGCAAGGAGGTGCAGCAGACCCTCGGCGCCATCCAAGCCGCTGACGAGCAGCCTGAAGAGGTGGCCGAGAAGGCCTTCGATCGGGTGCTCTTTCTGAGGAGCCCCTATGCGCACCCGGTGGAAGGAACGGGGGAATCGCTGCCGCGGATCAGCGCCGAGGACGTGCGCCAATTCCACCGGACCTGCTATCGACCTAACGTAACCGTCCTCGCCGTCGTGGGGGATGTGACGACCGAGCTAGTCCAGGGGAAGCTGATCCCCCGTCTCACCGCCTGGCAGGCGGGGACCGTCCCTGCCGAACAGTTTACCACCACCTTCGCCGAAGGGCCGAAGCGCGAGGAGATCGATCGCACCGTGACCCAGGCGACCATCGTCCTCGGCCACCGGGGGATCAGCCGGGATAACCCGGACTTCTACGCCCTTGCCGTGATGAACTACATCCTGGGAGGGGGAGGGCGTGGGGAGCTTCTTCGATGCCAGGAAGTACCCGGGCTCCTTCCAGGTGGTGCTCCAGACCAAGAATGCCTCCGCCCGCGAGGCGATCGCTCTCGTCTTCCAGGAGATGGAGAAGATGGGCGCGGAACCTGTCTCCGAGGAGGAATTGAGCCGGGCCAAGAAGTACCTGACCGGGAGCTTCCCGCTTCGGCTGGATACCCAGGGAAAGCTGGCAGGCTTCCTTACTCTCGTGGAATACTTCGGGCTTGGCCTGGACTACCCCGAGCGCTATCCATCTCTCATCAACGCCGTTACCCGGGAAGAGGTGATCCGGGTGGCGAAGACCTACCTTCATCCGGAGAAGGCGATCCTCATCGTCGTCGCCAACCTCAAGGAGGCTGGGTTCGAAACAGGGAAGAGAGAGGAGTGACGGGCCGGCGCCCTCTGCGAGGCTTTAGCAGGATGCTGAAAAACTCCTCGACCGGGGCTTACTATGTACAGGTGTGCACGGCAGACCTGAGCCGGGCCGGTCGGTTCCGCAAGGCCACGCCGTGGCGTGGTCGCACCATGAATAAGACTGTGGTGTTCCGACCCGCCTGCAGAGTCGTGGTACAAAGTTCGGTGGGCCTTCCGACAGGCCAGAGAGGTAAGAGGATGCTCCACATGCGCCTTGCTTCACCGACCAGCCCGGCTCACGTCGCAGTCTCCTCCGACATCATGAAAAAGAGTTTTTCAGCATCCTGCTGGCCATCCCGCCACGAGCGGGAGGGCGGGCGAGAGATCTCGTCATCGGTTACACCCCCGCCGTCATTTACTTGTATGCGCCGGACGGAAGGGGGGCGTCGCCGATCCCGTACAGCCCCGGGAAGCCTGGGACTTCCCGCACCGTCCTCGGGTAAGCGTCAAAGGCGTCCATGCAGTTCTCCTCGAACTGGCCGAGTGCCTGCTGCTGGGCGCTGGACGGCGGGGCGGTACTCCGAGACGGGCCGCACTGGAAAACAGGCCCCGAAACGGCCTCGAGGTAGAAGATCCCGATGAGGTAGCTCCCGGTGCTCCCATCGGCCGTCAGAAAAGATTTTGCCAGAAGACAAGGGGGAAGAGAGTATCCCTGAGGGGTAATGAACTTCACGACCGGCTCATTCCCGGTGAAGGAGATGAGGTGCGCTGCGCACTGATACTGTCGGTCGGCGAGGGTGCAGGTGCCGAAGTCCAGATCGGCGGCGATGTTGCCGAGAAGGTTGGCGGGAAAGCGCAGCAGCTCCGGTATGATTTGGATGCAAAAGATCCTTTGCACCTGGTCCTGTTTGGTATCTATGAATACGTAGGCCTTGCCCTGGGTCTGGTCGCCGAGCTCCGTCGTTGTCGCGAACTCGGTCTCGCCGATGTAGCGAAAGGGCGGACTCACCTTCACCATGAGCTGGGGAGTCGTCGAGACAAAGATGTTCTTCTGCACAAATCGGTCTGCCTGAGCCGGCACTGCCGTCAGGGGGCCCAGGCTCACCAGGCAGACCATCCAGACTACTAAGGATCTCTTCATAGCCTTCCTCCTCGCCCTGCGCTGCGATCAGATGAAGCGCAGTATAACCCGACTTCACGCCATGATGGAAGGCCGTCTTCGCGACAGTTTGGGGCTGGACGGGGACTGCGCCAAGATTGACAGGTCCCGTCCAATGTCCTCGACAAGCCTTTTCTGCCGGCCCCTGGCATGTTATCCTAATATGGGTTTCCTGGTAACGTTCTTTGGACGTCGGTGAGCACTCTTAGGGACGTGGCGAAGCAAACCAATCTTGGGAGGCGCCAAGAAAGTTGATTAGCTTGGAGATCCTGTCATGGAAGAAGGGGTCAGAAAGAAGATAGAAAAACTTATCGCTGGCATGAGCTGTCCGAAGGATTTCAAGTGCTACAGGTCGAATCTGGCAGACCTGTGTAAAGCGAAAGACATCGGTTTGGAGTCCTTCCTCGAATGCTTGGAGCATAATCCCACACATTGCGAATTTTCGATCAGCTATGGAGACGGTCACTATTGCAGGTGTCCCCTCCGTGTTTACATCGCGAAAAAACTCTCTGAGTGAGCTCTCTGTTCTGCCGCCATCCAACACGCTCGCACTAACCCGAATCCCTCGACCATCTGTTCGTACACGGTACCCTGATCGCCATCCCGAGGGATGTCCCACGGCACACCATTAGGAGACTTTCTTCTCCCACGATACTGTGGATTACCTGCATCAAGAAATCTCCTACCAGGCTGCTGAAAAACTCCTTTTCATGTTGTCGGAGGAGACTACCACCTGAGCCGGAGTGGGCGGTGAAGCAAGGCGCATGTGGAGCATCCTCTTACCTCTCTGGCCTGGCGTACAGCCTGGCGAACCTTCCACCACCGCTCTGCAGGCGGGTCGGAACACCACAACCTTATTCATGGCACGACCACGCCACGGCGTGGCCTTGCGGACCCGACCGGCCCGGCTCAGGTCTGCCGTGCATACCCATGCATGGTGAGCCCCGGTCGAGGAGTTTTTCAGCATCCCGCCATATCTTCGAATCTAACCCGGGAGTTCGCCCCTCACTCGCCTTTCAGGTAAGACCAACACCGACAGCCGAACCCTCCAGAGTCCTACAAACAAATCAGACCCGTGCCGATACGAGACCTGCCGCAGTCGATCTATAAACTTCGGTAATCGCTAGAGGAGCAGCAGAAGATGCTGAAGGTGTACGTCGTCGATGACTCGGAACTGGTTCGGGAGAGGCTCATCGATATGGTGTCGGAGATCGAGGAGGTCGAGGTGGTAGGAGAAACGGGAGACCTGCGGGAAGCCAAGGCTTCCATCGGGCAGCTCAGACCCGATGCGGTGATCCTTGACATCCGCCTACCGGACGGGAACGGAATCACTCTCCTCCGCCATATGAAAAGGGAACGCCCGGCCGCCACGGTCATCGTGCTCACCAACTATCCCTATCCCCAGTATCGGGAAGAGTGTCTTGATGCGGGCGCCGACTACTTCCTCTACAAGGCAACGGAATTCGATCAGGTCGGGGAGATATTGAGCCGGATCGCCGGCTCCGGAACGCCCCCGTGAAGATGTTCGACCTCACGGGCCTTGGACCGATGCACACGGAGCGCCGACAGTTCATCGTACAAAGGAGAACGATCATGTGGCAGAGGGCGTCGAGACGAATCGTCATTCTATCCCTTGTCTTTCTCATCGCCGGGTTGACGGAATGTCAGGCGAGGCCCACGCCCGGGCGCGAGGCGGTCGCGCAGGCGGCGGTGAGCGAGCACAGGAGCGGCGGGCAGTCCGCCGTTGATCTCAAGACGGCAATTCAGGTCGTAGCCAAGGAGACAATCCCCGCGGTCGTGCACATCGAGGTGACTCAGCGGCAGGAGGTGACCAATCCCTTGGTTCCCTTCGAGAACGACCCCTTCTTTCGCTACTTTTTCAACGTCCCCCGCATGCCGCGGAAGTTCAAACGAGAGCTGAAGGGGCTCGGCACCGGGATGATCATGGATGCCAAGGGCCACATCCTGACCAACCACCACGTCGTGGGGGGAGCAACGGAGATCAAGGTGCTCTTGGCGGACGGTTCCGAATACACGGGTAAGGTGGTGGGGACGGATCCGAAGACGGACCTCGCCGTGATCCAGATCCCCGCCGATAAGCCGCTCCCCCACGTGACCTTTGGCGACTCCGACAAGGTGGAGGTGGGAGAGTGGGTCGTGGCCATCGGCCATCCGCGCGGTCTCGATGAGACCGTGACCCAGGGCATCATCAGTGCCAAGCACCGGACGGGCATTATGAATCCAAGTAGCTACCAGGACTATCTCCAGACCGACGCCGCCATCAACCCCGGAAACAGCGGCGGCCCTCTCCTGGACCTTGAGGGCGAGGTGATCGGGGTCAACGCCGCCATCGCCTCCCAGTCGGGTGGTTTCGAGGGGATCGGGTTTGCAATCCCGAGCAACATGGCCCTTCACATCGCCACCGCCCTCATCGCTCACGGGAAGGTGGAGCGAGGCTGGCTGGGCGTGAGCATACAGGATCTCACTCCGGAGTTGGCGAAGAAATTCACCCTTGCCAATACAAGAGGCGCCCTGATTGCCGAGGTGCTCAAGGGCAGTCCCGCCGACAAAGGGGGTCTCAAGCGCGGCGACGTGATCCTTTCCTACCGCGGCAAACCGGTGCCCGACTCGGGTGCCCTCCGAAACGAGGTCGCCAACACTCCCCTTGGTGAGAGCGCCAAGTTGATCGTATGGCGGGACGGAAAGCAACAGGAACTCACGGTCAAGGTCGGCAGCCTGGAAGAGGCCGCCAAGATGCTGCTCGGATCCGTCAAGGAGCGGCTCGGTGTGACAGTGCGGCCGGTGACCCCGAAAGAGACCGACGCCTACGGCCTCGATACCGACGAGGGTGTGGCGATCAGCTCCGTGGACCCGCAGGGACCCCTTGGCCAGGCCGGGTTCGAAGTGGACGACATCATCCTCGAGCTCAACGGCACTTCCGTCGAGGGGGTGGACGGGCTGGTCAACTTGGTGAATGGGCTGCCCCATAAGGAGAAGGTGATCATCAAGGCCCTCGATCATCGGAGCGGCGACACCGGCGACGTGGAGGTGACAGTCCGATAGAGGAGGCGCGGAGAGCGACGGGAGCCCCTCCGCCCCCCGGGGATTGCCCCGAGAGAACGAACCAGGTATCAGAAGGCCCGCCGTTTGGGCGGGAGTCCATCCATGCAAGGAGAGAACGATCATGCACGATGTGAAACGCATTCTCGTGGTGAGTAGATCGACAAAATATTCCAGTAAGGGAGTTCACTACGGAATCTCTTTGGCGAGAGCCATAGGCGCCGAGCTCTTCGTCCTCCATGTCTTCGACGATGTCTTCAGGCTGGAGCACTGGCAGCTTCCCATACCCTCTCTGAGAGCCTTTGAGGAAGAGTATCGGGCCATGCAGGAACGGGTCAAAGAGGAAATCGATGAGATGATCCGGAGTGAGCACGCGAAGGGGTTGCGGATCCAGGTCCTCATGCGGGACGGCAACCCGGAACGGGAGATCCTCGAGGTCGTCGAAGAGAACAAGATCGACCTGCTCATCATCATTGCCTACACGGAGGGACGCCTGGAACATTTCCTCTTCGGACGAACCAATGAGGAGCTCCACAGAAAACTCCCGTGTTCCGTGCTCTTTGTGAAGAAGGAGCCGGCAAAGATTCCCTATCGGGAGTGAAAGGCAGGTTCGAGCCTGCGGTCAGAGACCGGAGAGAGGTCCCCGGGTCGCCCTCGGCCCCTGAGACTACTTGGAGGTGCAGAGAAACGATTGCGGCGGGGGGAGGCCGCGACCGCGTTTCAGAGGGGCGAGAGACGGAAGTCTTAGCGGCCCGTACTACAGACTGGAGAGCTCAGCTCTCCGCTTGGAACAAGGAGGGACGAAGATGAAGAGTGCATTACTTATCGGGCTGGTTGCGTTGTTCATTTGCACCCTGAGCCTTGGCTACGGCGTGGGCAGCGCCGAGGCAGCCCACTTCAAGGAAGGAATCAGCCACGGCATCGCCTACATGACCGGAGGTGTTGGCCTGGACGAGCAGGCCGATATGGCGAGGACGGCGAAGGATTTCAACCTGAAGCTCATCTTCGCGGCGACCTCAGGCCCCTACATTGCCGACGTAAGGGTTGAGATCAAGGACAAGAGCGGCACCAAGCTCGTCGACATGAGCTCCGACGGGCCGTGGTTCTTCGCCCGTCTTCCCGAAGGTGAGTACCGGGTGACGCTCGACCACGCCGGCAAGAAAGAGGAGACAACGGTCAACGCGGGAACGAGTCTCCAGACGCTGAACTTTGTCTGGAAAGACTAGGGTGCGCCGAGCAGAACGCCGAAGGTTGCGGCCATGGGGCATCCACTCGGCCGTGCAGGCCGGATGGATGCCCCCCGACGGATTCTGCCCGCCACCCCGTAGGCACGTTGCTGACACGTCGCCCTGAGAAGGGATGGACGGGAAAGGTGGCCGGCCCATGGAAGCCTAACGGCCGAAAGGAGAATGGGGATGAAGAACTACATTTGCAGAATCTGCGGCACCCAGTATGCCGCCATGATGACCCCGCCCGAGTCCTGCACGATATGTGAAGACGAGCGTCAGTACGTGGGGTGGAATGGTCAGCAGTGGACCACTCTGGCGAAGATGCAGGCTGAAGGCTTTCGCAATGGGTTCCGCTCGCTGGAGCCGGGATTGTTCGGCATCGGCATCGAGCCCAGCTTCGCCATCGGCCAGAGGTCGCTTCTGGTTGTGACGCCGGGGGGGAACGTCCTCTGGGACCCCGTGAGCTACATCGATGAAAAGGCTGTGGCCCAGATCAACGGGCTCGGCGGCATCCAGGCGATCTCGGTCTCGCACCCCCATTTCTACTCCTCTATGGTGGAGTGGAGCCATGCCTTCAACCGGGCACCCATCTATCTGCCGGCCGCGGACAGGGAGTGGGTAATGCGACCCGATCCGGTGGTCCAGTTCTACGAAGGCGGCCTGGCGCTCTTTCCAGGTATCACCCTGATCCAGTGCGGCGGACACTTCCCGGGAAGTGCGGTGCT
>JAGFXI010000010.1 GCA_017861095.1 Deltaproteobacteria bacterium
GGCCGACTGCACCGGCCTCGAGATCGGCGATGACCACCTCCTCTACCAGACGCGACCTGCCTTCGGCGGGAACGTCATGGCGACCATCATCTGTCCCAACCGGCGGCCGCAGATGGCCACCGTGCGACCACGGGTCATGCGCAAACCGACTTTTGACAGCCAACGGCGGGGCGTGTTAGAGACCTTCACCCCCAGTCCGGCAGCACTCCTCTCCCGGGTCAAGGTGGTCACCTCGGTGAAGGATGCCCAGGAGACGACGCCCCTCAGCGAGGCGGACGTGGTCGTCACCGGTGGCCGAGGGCTCCAGAAACCTGAGAACTTCAAGCTCATCAGGGAGCTCGCCCTCCTGATCAACGGTGCGGTCGGCGCGAGCCGAAGCGTGGTGGACGAGGGCTGGATGCCCTACAGCCACCAGGTCGGCCAGACAGGAAAGACGGTCTCGCCGAAGCTCTATATGGCCTGCGGCGTCTCGGGGGCCATCCAGCATGTGGTGGGCATGCAGGGTTCAGAGATCATCGTGGCGGTGAACAAGGATCCCCACGCACCCATTTTCGATGTAGCCAACTACGGGGTGGTGGCGGACCTTTTCGAGTTTCTGCCGGCGCTGATCAGGAAGCTCAAGGAAGAGCGGGGGGAAGGGTGATCTCGCTACGGCGTCTCGGGCACAATGCGGGCTAGGAAGCCGGAAACATAGCGGCGGCAGATGACCTCGGTGGTGGGCGTTGCCCACCCTACACGGAGTTTCGGCCTTGGCAGGCCGGGGGGAGAAATATGGCGGAGAACGAGAAGCGGGTGGCGGTGGTGACGGGAGGCTCCCGGGGTATTGGCCGTGCCATCATCTTGGCCCTGGCCGAGCCTGACCTCCAGGTGGTCTTCAACCACTATGATCCTGATGACGTGGCTGCGGCGGAGACCGTACGCCTGGCCGCGGAACGGCGGTGCCAGGCGGAGGGCGAAAAGCTGGATGTGTCCAACTACGAGGCGGTCCAGGAGTTCTTCCGGAAGGTGGCGGACCGCTTCGGCCGGATCGACATTTTGGTGAATAACGCCGGCATCACCAGAGACGGGTTTCTCTCCCGGATGAAAGAGGCTGACTGGGACGCGGTGCTCGCGGTGAACCTAAAAAGCGCTTTCAACTGCACCCAGGCGGTTTCGCGCTTTATGATGAAGCAACGCTACGGTCGGATCGTGAACATCGCGTCGGTGGTGGGCGCCATGGGAAACGCCGGTCAGGCCAATTACGCCGCATCCAAGGCCGGCGTCATCGGGTTTACCAAATCGATCGCCCGAGAACTGGCGAGCCGGAACATCACAGTGAATGCGGTGGCGCCCGGGTTCATCGAGACGGACATGACGGCGGTGCTCCCGGAGAAGGTCAAGGAGGCCTTCCTTGCCCAGATTCCCCTCGGGCGGGCCGGTCGAACCGAGGACGTGGCCCAGGCGGTGAAATTTCTCACCTCTGAGGCAGCCTCATACATTACCGGGCAGGTCATCCACGTGAACGGCGGCATGTACATGTAGTCGCGGCAAGAGAAATCTCTCGAAACGCCTGGGGAACGTGTTACACTAGGCACCGGCCGGAGACCCGTGAAGGGCGCCCGGGAGGGCCGGAGCAGTCGAGGTCTGGGAATGCAACGTCGGGTTGTGGTTACCGGGTTAGGGCTGGTCACGCCGCTCGGGATCGGAGTGGAAGAGACCTGGTCGGCACTGGTGGCCGGGAAGTCGGGGATCGCCCCGATCACCAAGTTTGATGCGAGCGGCATGGCAACCCGCATTGCCGGCGAGGTCAAGAACTTCAGAGCGGAGGATTTCATCCCGCCCAAAGAGGTGCGGCGCATGGACGACTTTGTGGCCTACGCCCTCGCCGCAAGCCGCATGGCCGTAGCAGCCTCCCGCCTGACGATCAACGGCAGCAATGCCGACCGGGTGGGAACGGTGGTGGGCTGCGGGCTCGGGGGCCTTCGCACCATCGAGAGGACTCACCGCCAGCTTATCGAGGAAGGCCCCCGCAAGGTCAGCCCCTTCTTCATCCCCATGCTCATCGCCAACATGGCTCCGGGGCAGATCTCCATCGCCTTCGGCGCCAAAGGCCCGAACCTCTCCATCGAGACCGCCTGCGCCGCCGGCAGCCATGCGGTGGGTGACGCGTTCAAACTGATCCAATCGGGCGTTGCCGATGCCATGATCACGGGCGGAGTGGAAGCGACCATTACACCCCTCGCGGTGAGTGGGTTCAATGCCATGCGCGCCCTCTCCACCCACAACAGCGAGCCGGAAAAGGCCTCGCGCCCCTTCGACCGAGACCGGGACGGCTTTGTCCTCGCCGAGGGAAGCGGCATTCTGATCCTCGAGGCCCTGGATCTCGCCCTGGAAAGGGGCGCGCCGATACTCGCCGAGATCGTCGGCTACGGCCTCACGGGAGACGCTTACCATATTGCGGCACCGGCCCCCTTCGGCGAGGGGATGGCGCGCTGCATGAAGATGGCCCTCGATGACGGGGGACTGAAACCGGAAGAGGTCGACTACATCAACGCCCATGGTACCTCGACGGATCTCAATGACAAGTCCGAGACCCAGGCCATCAAGACCGTGTTCGGTGCCCATAGTTACAAGCTCGCCGTGAGCTCCACTAAGTCCATGACGGGCCATCTTCTGGGCGGTGCAGGAGGCGTCGAGGCTGCATTCACCGTGCTCACGCTCCATCGGGGAATCATCCCGCCCACGATCAATTACGAGAACCCGGACCCGGACTGCGACCTGGACTATGTTCCCAACATTAGCCGCAGGGCGGATGTAGGCGTGGCGCTATCTAACTCCTTCGGCTTCGGCGGTACCAACGCTACCCTCGTGTTCCGGCGCTACGATTCGGGAAGCGGGAGACCGGCATGAAGTTCATCATCGGGAGCGATCATGGGGGCTACGCCCTCAAGGAGCAGGTGAGGGGAATTCTGGAGAGCTTGGGCTACGCCGTGGAAGATGTGGGCTGTCACGGCGAAGACTCGGTGGACTATCCCCGATTCGGGAAGGAGGTGGCGGCGCGGGTGGCGAGTGGTGAGTTCCCGCGCGGCTGCCTGATCTGCGGCTCAGGAGTGGGCATGTCGATTATGGCCAACCGCTTTCAGGGCGTCCGGGCTGCCCTCTGCAATGATCTCTACACCGCCATCCTCAGTCGGCGACACAACAATGCCAACATCCTGGTCATGGGAGGCCGACTGATTGGATCGGAGTTGGCAAAGGAAATCGTGACCACCTGGCTGAGAACTCCATTCGAGGGAGGCCGCCATGAGCGCCGGGTAGCCCAGCTCGATAACCTGTAAGAGTGGGCCCGTTGGGAGCTTGAGCGCGTCTAAGTCCATCGATTCATAAATTCGCTCACGAATTTATTCCCTCAGGACTTAGTGCTGAGTGAGCCCTAGATCGATTGAGGATACGTGGCCGTACTTGCGAATCGAAGCACTAAGGAAGGGACCGAACATGTCGTATCTGGAACAGGTTGACCCGCAGATTGCTGAGGCAATTCGGTTGGAAGAGGAGCGACAGCACCAGAGGATCGAGCTCATTGCGTCGGAAAACTTCGTCAGCCGGGCCGTTCGCGAGGCCCAGGGGAGCGTGCTCACGAACAAGTATGCCGAGGGCTACCCGGGAAACCGCTACTATGGGGGCTGTGAGTTCGTGGACCGGGCGGAGAGCCTGGCCATTGAACGAGCCAAGCGGCTGTTCGGTGCCGAGTACGTGAACGTCCAGCCCCACTCGGGCTCACAGGCCAACATGGCGGTCTGTTTCTCTCTCCTCGAGCCGGGAGATCTCATCATGGGGATGGACCTCCGCCATGGCGGCCACCTCACCCATGGAAGCCCGGCCAGCTTCTCCGGACGGCTGTATCGTGTCATCTCCTACGGCGTGGACCGGCAGAGGGAAACAATTGATCTCGATCAGGTCGCAGGGCTCGCGAAAGAGCACCGGCCCAAGCTGATTATCGCCGGGGCGAGCGCCTATCCCCGGACAATCGATTTCGCCTTCTTCCAGCGAGTGTGCGAGGAGATCGGTGCCTTCTTCATGGTGGACATGGCCCACATCGCCGGTCTGGTGGCGGCAGGGCTCCATCCCAACCCCGTGCCCTACGCCGATTTCGTCACCTCCACCACCCACAAGACCCTCCGAGGGCCGAGAGGGGGGTTCATCCTGGCAAAGGAGACACACGCCGGGAAGGTCGGCAAACAGGTGTTCCCGGGCATCCAGGGCGGGCCCCTCATGCACGTCATCGCCGCCAAGGCTGTAGCGTTCAAGGAGGCGCTCACCGAGGAGTTTCGCCTCTACCAGCAACAGGTGGTCCTCAATGCCAAGCGCCTGGCGGCGGAGCTCCAGGAAAAGGGCTTTCGCATCGTGTCGGGCGGAACGGACAACCACCTGCTTTTGGTGGACATGCGGCCTCAAGGCCTCAGCGGGATGGAGGCCGAACTCGCGTTGGACCAGGCGGGCATCACGGTCAACAAGAACAGTATCCCCTTCGATCCCCAGAAACCGGGGGTCACGAGCGGCATTCGCATCGGAACCCCGGCGGTCACCACCCGCGGCATGGACGAGAAGGCCATGGTCATCATCGCCCGGTTCATCCAGCGGGCACTGGAGGCAGTGGGCAACAGTGAGGCCCTGGAGGGGATCCGGCTCGAAGTGGCAGAGTTTTGCAGCGAGTTTCCTCTACACCAGTCCGCGACCAAGCGGGAGGCTGCCTGAACCATGGGGCGACCCACCTGGGAAGAATACTTCATGGAGATCACCCGTCTGGTGGCCCACCGGTCCACCTGTCTGCGACGCCGGGTGGGTGCGGTACTGGTGAAGGACAAGCGGATACTCGCCTCAGGATACAACGGCGCTCCGAGTGGGCTGCCTCACTGCCTTGATGTCGGCTGCCTTCGGGAGTGGAACAACATCCCTTCCGGGGAGCGCCACGAGCTCTGCCGCGGATTGCATGCGGAGCAGAACGTGATCATCCAGGCGGCCCGTCACGGCATTGCCATCCAAGGTGCCGCCCTCTTTTGCACTACGTTGCCCTGCGCCATCTGCGCCAAGATGATCATCAACGCCGGGATTACCACGGTCTACTACGAAGAGGGATATGCCGACGAGCTTTCCCAGGGTTTGCTGAGGGACGGCGGCATCGAGGTTATCCACTGGCAGGGGTCCGCGGAGGGAACCACGGAATGAAGTGTGTCTATTGTGGTCAGACGAGAACTCAGGTGATCGACTCCCGACCGGGACGGGAGGGCAATCATATCCGGCGCCGGCGCTCCTGCCCGGGGTGTGGTCGGCGATTCACGACCTTTGAGCAGCCGGGCGAGAAGGGGCCTGTAGTGGTCAAGCGCGACGGGCGCCTGGAGCCGTTCAATCGCGACAAAATGCTGGCTGCGCTCAGGAAGGCGTGTGCCAAGCTGCCGATAAGCGAAACGCGCCTGGACCGTTTGGTCGGGCAGATGGAGAGCCGGATCCAGCGGCACCAGTATCGCCGCCTTCGGAGTGAGACCATCGGCGATTGGGTGGCGGCGGCCCTGAAGGAGCTTCACCCGGTGGCCTATATCCGCTACACTATGGTCCATCGCCACATCGAGGATCTCGAAACCCTCCGGGAGCTTGTCAGCGAGGGCTTCGAGGGGGAGTGATGGAGCTCGCGGCCGCCCGCTTTTCTATCCCTGCCTGAGGGTTTTTTCCTTCCTAGCCCCAATACGATTCATTTAGGGCTTCGCTCCGGATAAATTCCGCCCTCGCCCCCCCTTGATGGACCGGTGTATGGACCGGAGTCAAGGGGCGACGGGGGGGATTTCTCGCGCGATGCCGTAAACGAACACCAGCGGGGCTAGAAAGCCTTTCTTTCAGAGAATTTCCCAGTTGCGTTTCTCTGGTGGGTGGGTTATATACCGCGATGTCGCGATCGGTTCAAGGAATCGGAGACAAGGAGAACGGTAACGGCGGGGTGTTTCTGATCTCGGTTCACGAAAGGCGGAAACGACGGACGTGGCTTGACTAGGAAAAGGGTAAGGGACGACTTTTTGTCCCGAATTCAATCCGTCCTACTAGGCATCACTGCAGTGACTCCCTCCCTCATCTGGCCTGTCGTTTCGAACTCATCTCGAGATCTTGCCTAAAGTATACGCAGAACCGCGGCTGGGTGGATACACGCCAAACGGGTACTCCCATGGCACTTCGGGTGGCTGAAAACATCGCCAAGCTCCAGCCCTATCCACCGGGGAAACCCCTGGAGGAGCTGGAACGGGAATACGGAATCACCGATTCCATCAAGCTCGCCTCCAACGAGAATCCTTTGGGGCCCTCACCCCGGGCCCTGGAGGCCATTCGCGCCAACCTCTACAAGCTGCACCGCTATCCCGACGGCAGCGGCTTCTACCTTCGCCAACGGCTCAGCGAACTCCTGGGCGTTGCTCCGGCCTCCATCGTGCTGGGAAACGGGTCCAACGAGATCATCGAGCTGGCCATCCGTACCTTCGTGCAGCGGGGAGAAGAGGTGGTGATGGCTGAACCCACCTTCTTGGTGTACAAGCTCATGGTGCAGGCCGTGGGCGGCCTCGCGGTCCGGATTCCGCTCAAAGATTTCATCCACGACCTGGAGGCGATGGTTGCCGCCATCACCCCGAGAACCCGGCTGATTTTCCTGAATAACCCCAACAACCCCACCGGCACCGTCATCAGCCGCCAGGACTTCGAAGGATTTCGGAGCCGGGTCCCGAAGGATGTAATCATCGTTCTGGATGAAGCCTACATGGAGTTTGCCGACCCGGCGCTCACCTGTACCGGGCTCGACTACCAAGAAGGCGACCCGCCGGTGGTCGTCCTGCGGACCTTTTCCAAGGCCTATGGCCTTGCCGGACTTCGTATCGGCTACGGCGTCATGCCGCCGCTCGTGGCGGACTACCTGAACCGGGTCCGCCAACCCTTTAACGTGAACGCCCTCGCTCAGGTAGCCGCCCTTGCCGCCCTGGACGACGAACCATTCTTCCAGAAGACCCTGGAGGCCGTAAGGGAGGGTCTTGCGTTCCTCGTCAAGGAGTTCTCCCTCATGGGTGTACCTGCCTTGCCGACCCAGGCCAACTTCTTCCTTATTGACGTGGGTACCGATGCGCGAAAGGTGTACGAGGCCTTGCTGCGGCGCGGAGTTATCGTCCGGGCGATGAACGCCTACGGCTTGAACACCTATATTCGACTCACTGTGGGACGGCCCGAAGAAAATCGGCGCTTGGTCCGGACCCTAAGAGAGGTGAGAGTGGAGTTGGGACTGAACGGTGGCCGGAAATAGAAAAATAGTAATTACCATCGACGGTCCCGCCGGCGCAGGGAAGAGCACGGTGGGCAGGCTGCTCGCCGAAAGGCTTGGCTACCTGTACATGGATACCGGGGCCATGTATCGGGCTGTTGCCGTCCTTGCGAGGGACCGCTCTCGGGAGAACCCCTTGGACGATGCCCTGCTGACTGAGATCTGCGGCGGTCTGGACCTGCACATGCCGTCCGACAACCGCGGGATGCGTCTCGTGGTGAACGGTGACGATCTCACCGAGAAGATACGGGAACCGGAAATCAGCGCTCTCGCCTCGGCCGTATCGGCTAAGGCGGTGGTGCGCCGGCGGCTGGCGGAGATCCAGCGTCAGTTGGGGGCGGCGGGGGGAATCGTCGCCGAGGGCCGCGATATGGGAACGGTAGTCTTCCCCCAAGCGGAGGTCAAGTTCTTCCTGGATGCCCGTCCCGAAGTGCGAGGGGAGCGAAGGCACCGCGAACTTGCCGCAAAGGGCGAGAAGGCGACATTGGTGGAGGTAAGCGAGCAGCTCATCGCACGAGATCGTAACGACCAGGTCCGGGAACTGGCTCCCCTGAAGCCGGCAGCTGACGCGATTCTTGTCGACTCGACCGATCTCGGAGCGAAGGAGGTTGTCGAGCTTATGGTGCGCCTCATCGGGGAGCGTGGTGTGGAAGGATCGTGACGAAGCCGGGCGAACCCTGCAGAATGTTCTGGGAATTCATTTGTAATGTGGAGTTTTTTCTGATATAGAGAAAAAGTTCTGGTGCCGGGGGCGTATTCTTCTTCCTCGGCTGGGAAAGTGAAAGGCCCGGAGTTGGCGGGATGGATGAATGACATTTACAGGAAGGCACGGGGGTAATTGTTTCATGGAAACCAAAGAACAACAACAGCAGAGTGAGACCAAAGAGATGACCGATTCAACTGAACACGAGGGAAAGAGGGGAGAGGACACGGCTCTCGACGCCGGGCAGGAGGAGGCGCAGGAAACTGGATCTCAGGAACCTTCCTTCCAGGAATTGTACGAGGAGAGCCTGAAGAGCATCAAGGAAGGGGAGGTTGTTCGGGGCACCATCATCCAGGTCAGCGACGAGTTCGTCATGGTGGACATCGGGTATAAGTCCGAGGGCCAGATCCCCATCCATGAATTCATAGATGAGCAGGGCCAGATCACGGCCAAGATCGGCGACGAGGTGGACGTGCTCCTCGAGTACCGGGAAGATGAGGACGGAACCATCGCCCTCTCGAAGGAGAAGGCGGCCAAGATCAAGGTCTGGGACGAGATCAGTAAGGTCTACAACGAGGACGGCGTCATCGAGGGGCGAATCGTCTCCAAGGTGAAAGGCGGCCTCTCCGTCGATATCGGTATTCAGGCCTTTCTCCCTGGCTCCCAAGTGGATCTCAGACCGGTCAGGAATCTCGACAGCCTCATCGGCAAGACCTTCAAGTTCAAGATCCTCAAGTACAACAAGAAGCGGCGAAACGTCGTCCTCTCCCGTCGGGTTCTCCTGGAGAAGGAACGGGAGGTCCTCAAGACCAAGACCCTGGAGAACCTGGCGGAAGGAAAGGTCCTCGAGGGCACGGTCAAAAATATCACCGAGTACGGGGTATTCGTCGATCTCGGCGGGATCGACGGCCTCCTCCATATTACCGACATGAGCTGGGGCCGGGTCGGTCATCCGTCGGAGATGTGCTCGATCAGCGACCGGATCAAGGTCATGGTGCTGAGCTTCGATCCCAACCGCGAGCGAGTCTCTCTCGGCCTGAAACAGCTTACTCCCGATCCCTGGACCACCGTTGACCAGCGTTATCCTGTTGGTACTCGTGTCAAGGGCAAGGTAGTGAGTCTCACCGACTACGGCGCCTTCGTCGAGTTGGAGCCTGGCATCGAAGGCCTGATCCACGTCTCCGAAATGTCCTGGACCGCCAAGATCCGCCATCCCTCCAAGGTTGTATCCGTTGGCAGCCTGGTCGAGGCGGTGGTCCTCAACCTGAACAAGGAGAGCCGACGGATCAGTCTCGGCATGAAACAGGTTGAACCGAATCCATGGGACATCATCGGCGAGAAATACCCCGTCGGAACAACCATTCAGGGTAAGATAAAAAATATCACCGATTTCGGCCTCTTTATCGGCATCGATGAAGGCATCGACGGCCTGGTTCACATCTCCGATCTCTCGTGGACCAAACGGATCAAGCACCCCTCGGAGCTCTACAAGAAGGGGCAGGAGATTCAGGCGGTCGTCCTGAATATCGATAAAGAAAATGAACGGTTTTCTCTCGGCGTGAAGCAGCTCAGTGCCGATCCCTGGGACGAGATCCCGAAGCGGTATCCGGTAGGGAGCACCGTGGTCGGGACGGTAACCAACGTGACCGACTTCGGTCTGTTCATCGAGATCGAAGAGGGGATCGAAGGGCTAGTCCACGTTTCCGAGATCAGCAAGCAGAAGATCAAGACGCCCGTCGGTATGTTCAAAGAGGGCGATCAGGTAACGGCCAAGGTGGTAAATATCGTCAAAAGCGAGCGTAAGATCGGCCTTTCCGTGCGGCGTCTCGAAGAGGCCGAAGAGAGAAATAACTTTCAGGAGTATATGGCCAGCCCTAGGGCCGCTACCTCCAATCTCGGACAATTGTTGAAAGAGGAGCTGGAGGGGCGAGCGACCAGACTCGTCCAGGAGGAGGACAAAGAGTAGCTTCGTCCGCATGGGGAGTCACTACGGTGCGAAAACGTTCCGTCCTCGTGACGGTCATCGTGCTTGTTCTTGTCTTTGCTGCTCTCGTTAGCAGCATTGCCTTCATGTCATACCGGAAGGGCAGGGCGTCGGGTTCGGTCTTTGGCGACAAGGTGGCGCTCCTTGAAGTGAGGGGCATGATCATCGACGTCCAGCCCGTCATCGAGCAGTTAGTGAAATTCACCAAAGACGACTCGGTGAAGGCGATAGTCTTTCGGATCGAATCTCCTGGCGGGGGCGTGAGCCCCTCGCAGGAGCTCTACCGGGAGATCCAGCGGACCGCAGAAAAGAAACCCGTGGTTGCCTCCATGGGCTCTGTGGCCGCTTCAGGGGGCTACTATATCGCCTCGGGGGTGCAGAAAATCTACGCCAATCCCGGGACGATCACGGGAAGCATCGGCGTCATCGCCCAGTTCACCAACTTCGAGGAACTCTTCAAGAAGATCGGCTTCCGGATGGAGGTGGTGAAAAGTGGGGCCTTCAAGGATGTGGGCAACCCGGGCCGGGCCATGACCAGCGAGGAGCGGGAGTACCTGCAAAAGCTCCTGGACAGCGTGCACCAGCAGTTCGTGCGAGATGTGGCGCGAGGCCGGCGAATGCCTGAAGAGAAGGTGCGGGAGATCGCCGACGGCCGCATCTTCACCGGCGAACAGGCCAAAGAAATGGGGCTGGTTGACGAGTTGGGCGGACTGAACGACGCCGTCGATGCCGCCGGCAAGATGGCGGGAATCACCGGTGAGCCCAAGCTTGTATACCCGGAGAAAAAGAAAATCTCTCTCCTAGACTATCTGCTCGATCGAGGCGCAGAGACGGTGACAGAGCGGATCAAGGAGTCTCTGGACCTGTTGCTCCTCCGGTCTCTGCCCAGGGATGCCGGTATCCCACAGGAACTCGCCACCTTGACCGCCAGGTAGCCTCTCGAGCCGCGCCCAGCGGAGAGGCATGATTTCCTACCGAAAGACATCCACATCGCCCTGACCCTCGCGGATGATCTCAGGCACGTCACCAATGAGCGAGACCACGCTCGATGGTCTCGAAACCATCGGCCCGCCGTCGATAATGAAATCCAAGGCGTGACCCAGTCGCTCCTCTATCTCAAAGGGCGTTTCCAGGATGTTGCCGTCAGGCCCGGTGGCGCTGGTGCTGATTATGGGATGTCCGAGCTCCTGGACAATGGCCAGAGAGATGGCGTGATTCGGGACGCGAATACCCACCGTGCGGCGCTTGTTCAGCATGATCTTGGGGACCAGTCGCGTTCCTTCCAGGATGAAGGTGTACGGGCCGGGCAGGAGGCGATTCATGGTCTTGTACGCATAGTTGGTCACTTGAGCGAATTCACTGATGTGTTTGAGATCGGCGCAGATGAAGCTGAAGGGTTGCTTCTTGGGACGGCGCTTCAATTGGTATATTCGCTCGATAGCGTTCTTGTTGAAGATATCGCAGCCGATGCCGTAGAAAGTGTCGGTGGGGTAGGCGACGATGCTCCCGTTCCGGAGGCCTTCTACCACGCGGCGAATAAGGCGCTTCTGCGGGTTCTGGGAATTGATCTGCAGGATCATCTCGTCACCTCGATCGGCAAGTTATCCGCTCTATTTGATTGTCGCAAATCAATCTTGGAAGCTCAAGGGAAGAATCGTATCGGGCAAAGAGCGTAGGGCCTAGGGCATAGAATGAAGCACCATACCTGAAGCCACGTCTTGCACTTTTCTCCATGCCCTCCACTCTATGCTTCATGGTCTATGCTTCTCCATCCACTCGCACCCGGTTCGGCCATGAGCGATCGAAGCCTCCCAGCCATCTCTGGATTGCCTCCAGCAGGTGGCGGTAGTACACTCGGGAAGAACCGAAGAAGCGGCGGCCAAACCAGTAGTTGATCTCCACCATAAGGGGTTCCGCGTCTCTCTCCTGGGCATCGAACATGAGGTCTATTCCGGCAAGGTTGATTCCGCTCTTCTGGGAGAGGTGGCGCACCAGCGCTTCAGCCCTCCGCCGGAGATGACGGTCGGACTGTGCGTCGATCGCCCCCCCGGCACTGAGGTTGGTCAGAAATTGTGCCGGATCGTGTTGCACTCGCCAGTAACTGAACACTTGATCATGGAGCGCTACTACACGGAGATCCCGACCCCCGTGGTCGATCAGCTCCTGGGCCAGGAACCCAAGGAAACCGGAGGTTTCCATGCCTGCAAAGATCGCCAGAATCTCCTCGAGCTGATCGGGCTGATGGATCCTAAACACCAAGTTTCCCTCGCCGCCCGTATTTCCTTTGATGATGAACGGCGGCCGGAACGGGAAGACTCCTCTCTCCAAGGGATACCGCCGGCGGTAGTCGGCTACATCGGAAAAGAGAAGGCTTTCTGGATGGGGGATCCCGAGTGCGCGAAAAAGCCGGATGTCACCGAGTTTCCCCGGGTAGGCGAAGCGACAATCGTAGTCGGGAAACAGACGGCCGCAGTGGCGGCGGCACATGTCATAGAGATCTTCCCTCACTCCCTGTGGCAAAATGATGGCGTCGGCCCGTCTAACGAGAGCCTCCTCAGCAGGAGTCGGCCCCCGGCCGGCGACGATCACATTTTCGTCCCCGTGGATGCAAGGATGAAAGGAGAGAATCATCGCACTCCCTCAGACGCGAAAGTCCTCTTTCCCTTACCATGAATGGAAGGGAGCCGCAACGGCACCATGAAAGAGTGGCAGGCCATTTCCGTACGAATGCTGGCAACAACGCCGACAGGAGACGTCTCGATCGGCGCTGGAGCCGGCAGCCGCGCACTGCCGGGGGGCTCAGGATCGGGACCCACCCTCACCTATGGGCCCTACCTCGACTCCGTTCGGCGCTTTCTTTTGAGACGCTCCGGAGCCAGTCTTTTTGCAGCGCTGAGCGCTCACCTCGGCCGCCCTGTGGGGTTGAAGGAGATAGAGAGGATCGATATCCGGAGCGAGAAGCATGGCGCCTTCTATCATGTGGCACGAGTTGATGTGCATCTCCTGGAGGCCGCCGTTTCCTTCGCGGTGAACGTTGCGGCGGGCGAGCTCGCGCGGATAACCCTCACGCGGGAGTGCCGCCTCCTTCGCCGTCTCGCACGGCGCATCCCCTCTCCGCACCTGCCTCGGGTCTACTCTCAGGGAAGCATGCGCCATGGCGAAGGGCACGAGGAACCGCTCGAACTTGGCCTCGCCGTAGGTGAATGGTTCACAGACTATCACGAGTTTCACCTGGGACGGCTGCAGGGGGAGAGGAGGGCAGGGCTTCTCCTCTGGGATTCTGCAACCGGCCACCGTGCCCTCAACGATATCCAGATCTCCTCCCTCTACCGGCAGGGGGCGAGGATACTCAGCGAGTACTATGACTGGAACAGCTTTCGTCAGATTTACCCCTGGCACCACGGGGCCGGAGATTTTGTCGCCAGAGTAGAAGGGGACGTGGTCGACCTCAGGCTGATCACCGTGCGGGGCTATGATCCCGTTGTCGGGTACAGGACCAGAAAGATGGCGGGAAAGATGCTCGCCCTTCTCCTGTTCTTCCTGCACCTCACCCTCCAGATGCGCCTCGACCGCATCGACGGGGTGGGTGAGCTGGCCTGGGCGGAGGGGACCATCCTCGAGGATGTCACGAGAGGCTTTCTCGAGGCCGTTTCGGGAAAAGACGGTGCACCCTCGCCACCGGCCCTCCTTGAGATCCTTTGCGTGTTCAGCGAGGATGAGTGGCGGCAGGTATTGGCTGAAGTGCTGGAGGTCTACACCTTTTCTCCCGAAGAGCTGGAGCTGATCCACCGACATGGAGAGGTGCATCTTCAGCAACTCAGGCAGACACTGCCTTCTTTGCCGCGATGATGAATGGAAGTTGTCCGGGGAAAAGGGAGGACATCGGGGAAAAAATCTGGAAACTGGTATCAATTAGTCCGCCGTAGCCGCCGTTGACACGAGAGAGACGATCTGCTATTGTGCTTCCGCGTTTTGCCGCATATCCCAAGCAAATAGTTCTGAGATTTTGTGGTGTTAAACTGGTAAGGAGAAGGAGGGAGCGATGAATAAGATCCTGCGCGTTACTCTGGCATTTCTGGTGGTTGGCTTGGTTGTGTGGGGCTGTGCGAAGGAGACCGGACCCATGAAGATCGGCCTCATGGGTCCCATGACCGGCCCCTGGGCGAGCGAGGGCCAGGAGATGAAGCAGGTGGTTGACCTCCTGGCCGAAGACTTGAACGCCAAGGGCGGAGTTCTCGGCAGGAAGGTTGAGGTTGTGAGCGAGGATGACGGCGGCGATCCGAAGACCGCGGCCCTGGCGGCCCAGAAGCTGGTGACCCAGAAGGTGGTGGCTGTCATCGGGACCTACGGCTCCTCTATCACCGAGGCGAGCCAGAATATCTACAACGAGGCCAAGATTCCTCAGATCGCCAACGGTTCCACCGCAATCCGACTCACTGAGAAGGGGCTCAAGTACTTCTTCAGGACCTGCCCGCGGGACGACGAGCAGGCCAAGGTGGGTGCCCAGTACATCCAGAGCATGGGCTACAAGAAGCTCGCCATCCTCCATGACAACACCACCTATGCCAAGGGGCTCGCCGATGAGACCAAGGGGCTGGTCGAGAAGGCAGGTGTCGAGATCGTGTTCTTTGATGCTCTCACCCCGGGCGAGAAGGACTACACCGCCATCCTCACCAAGATGAAGGCTGCCAATCCCGACGCGGTCTTCTTCACCGGCTACTATCCTGAGGGCGGCCTCCTCCTTAACCAGAAGAAGGCGATGAATTGGCCGGTGCCCTTCATCGGTGGCGACGCCACCAACAATCCGGATCTGGTGAAGATCGCCGGAGCCGAGGCGGCCGAGGGCTTTGCCTTCCTGAGCCCGCCGTTGCCCAAGGACCTGCCCACACCGGAGGCCAAGGCCTTCCTCGAGTCCTTCACCAAGAAGTATGGGAAGGCTCCAGCCTCCATCTACTCGGTTCTTGCCGGTGACGGCTTCCGCGTTCTTATCGCGGCCATCCAAGCGACCAAGACCACCGAGGCGGACAAGGTGGGCGAGTACCTCCACACCCAGCTGAAAGATTTTGCCGGCTTGACGGGCAAGCTTTCCTTTAACGCCAAGGGTGACCGTGTAGGCGAGGTATACAAGGTCTACAAGGTGAACGCCCAGGGTGAATTCATTCTCCAGCCGTAGTAAGCCTCTCGTCGACCCACGGCCGCCCACGCCGTGGGTCGATTCCTCGCCACGAAGGTTTCATGGAAATATTCTTGCAACAGCTCACCAACGGGCTGGCGGTGGGGTCTATCTATGCCCTCATCGCCCTCGGCTACACCATGGTCTATGGTGTCCTGAAGCTGATCAACTTCGCCCATGGTGACCTCTTCACGATCGGCTCCTATCTCGGGTTGACCTTGCTCACCTCCCTGGCGCTCACCGGGCGCCTCGGGGCGCTGGCGGGAATACTCTGTCTCGCCCTCATGGTCATGGGATTGGTGGCGCTCATCGGGGCTCTTCTTGAGCGCACCGCCTACCGTCCCCTCAGGCAATCTCCTCGCCTTTCTGCGGTTGTCTCCGCCCTGGGCGCCTCCATCTTTCTCCAGAACGCGGTGATGCTCATCTACGGCGCCCGCTTCCAGGTCTACCCCCATGACATCTTGCCGAAAATGCCGCTGGGTCTCTTCGGCCTCTATATTCCGCTGGTGAAAGTGCTCGTCCTCGTTGCCGCCCTTGTTATGATGATGGCCCTCTACCTCTTCATTCAGAAGACCAAGCTGGGCACTGCCATTCGCGCCGCCGCCATCGATCA
>JAGFXI010000107.1 GCA_017861095.1 Deltaproteobacteria bacterium
GGGGCTGGTCACCTCGATGGTCCCGTTGTGCCGCTGGATGATCCCATAGACCACCGAGAGTCCCAGGCCGGTGCCGCTCCCCGGCGGTTTAGTGGTAAAGAAGGGTTCGAAGATCTTTTCTTCGACTTCCGGGGCGATTCCGGGACCGGTGTCCGCGAACTCCAAGATCACCTCCTCGGTTTCGGCCATTGATCGGGTCCTGATGTCGAGCCGGCCTCTTCCCAGCATGGCGTCCGCTGCGTTGATCATAAGGTTGGCGCCGACCTGCTGCAGCTCAACCGGATCACCCACGATCTGGGGCAGCTCTCTCTCGAGATCGAGGACAATTTGGACGTCGTGGAACAGCGACTGGCGGGCGAGGAGGTCCACACATCTGCCGATGATTTCGTTGAGATCGAAGAGGACGCGCTGGCCGAGGGACTGGCGGCTGAATTCGAGCAGACGGGTAACGATCTGTTTACACCTGAGAGTCTGGGTGATGATTTCTTGGAGGTCCTCGCGCCACTGGGGTCGCTCCGCGATCTCCTTGAGGAGGGCCTCAGCGTAGATGAGGATTCCGGCCAGGGGATTGTTGATCTCGTGGGCCACCCCGGCGGCAAGCCGGCCCAGGGAGGCGATCTTCTCCGCCTGAACCACCTGCCGCTGGGCATCCTCGAGCTCCCGCTGGAGGCGCACCCGCTCCGTGCGGTCGGAAAAAATGCCCACACTGGCAATCTCCTCTCCCCCCTCGTTGATGATCGCCGCCGAAAAACTTACCGGCACCTCGTGGCCGTCTTTCCGGGTGAAGTTGAGTCGAATGGGGTTAAGCTTGCCGGGGGGGCCATGCTCGGGGCTCCGCATCCGCCGCATGAGCTCGCGCGCGAGTTCAGG
Organism: Deltaproteobacteria bacterium; assembly: GCA_017861095.1. Taxonomy (GTDB): domain Bacteria; phylum Desulfobacterota; class Syntrophobacteria; order BM002; family BM002; genus JAGFXI01. Next base: position 871 of record JAGFXI010000107.1, read on the forward strand.
GCTGAAGATGCGCCGCATGATATGCCGCTCGCGCTTAGCCTCCTCCGCCGTATAGCCCAGAATGCCCTCGGCGCCCTCGTTGAAGATGAGGACGTTGCCTTTCATGTCCACCACGACGATCCCGTCCACCGAGCTCTGGATGATGTTGGTGAGGAAGTTATTGGCCTTGCGCAACTCCGCCTCGATAGCGATGCGCTCAGTGATGTCGTGGAGGTAGAGGTAGGTGACGACTCGCTCGCCCAGGCGCGAGACAACCATGGTGGTGTCGAAGACGCCCTGCCCCTGTTCGCCCGCGCCGGCGCCAGGGATCGTGGAGAGAAAACGCATCTGTTGGGGCTGATCTTTTTCCTGCTCGAGCTTGAGAGCAAGGTACCTCATGTTCTCCACATGCTGAGCGGGGAGAAGCTCGCCCACATCCAGACCGACGAGTTCCGTCTGGGCGCGCCCGGTGATCTCGGCCATCCTGGCGTTGGCCCGCGTCACCCGCCCGTCCTCGTCCGCGATCAGGATACCGTCCTGGCTCATCTCCGTGAGGAGCTCGAGCATCTTCTCCACTTCTCGGCTGGGCGTCATGGTGCCGTTGACCAGCCCGGCCCTGGCCAATGCCGCCTCAGGCGAGGGCCGAAGATCCTCCCGTATCTCGCTCAGTATAGCAAAACACCCGGCCGGGTTGCCGTCGCGATCCTCGACGTACGTTGCCGTGACCGCCAGGTTGCGCCACGAGCCCTGCGGTCCCTGGATCCGAACGGGGACGCCATGCACATGCTCCCGCCGCTCCAGGCAGCAATCCACGAAGCAATGCACCTCGCCCGCCATGTCAACCCGGAGTAGGTCGGAACAAGGGGGAGACTCCCCTCGGGGGTCGATGGAGCAGCCGAGGAGATCAGTAGCCGCCTGGTTCAGAAAGACAATCCGCTTGCGGTTATCGGCAATCAGGACAGGATCAGGAAAGTGACCCAACCAGGAGGATAGCCCCGGAAGGTCGAGCCCCATCACGGCAGCACCTGGAGCAGCGAGGCTCTTTTTCCGTCGTGATGCGTGGCGTGATCTACCTCTGTCCATGGGCAGACCTCAGGGCTGAGGTGTGTCGAGCGCAGGTCTTGTTGTCATTCTAGCGTAAGGCCACATTTTACACAAAAGCCCGCGATTGCCAAGTGCAGGTCGAGGTTCCAACCCTCTTGATATCCAAGAGGTCTTTGACGTATAGTGGGCTCGACCCGGGGGCGAGGGTTGCGAAGCAGTATCTCTCCGGGTGGCTGTCCCGAGTAGACCCCTGTCGTCATGATCCGGATCGTCCGGGCGGAGTCCCCGAAGGGCCGCAAAGGTTGGCAGCTTAGGTCATCCGCCCGTTCCTCATAAGCGAGGTGAATTCCGTGGAGCAGCTCAGGGTACTCTTGGTTGACGACGAAAGCGATTTCTTGGAGACCTTGGTGAAGAGGCTGAGAAAGCGCAACGTTGAGGTAGCCGGAGCCAGCAGCGGCGAAGAGGCTTTGCGGGTGCTGCGTGAGATCCCCATAGACGTGGTGGTCTTGGACGTGAGAATGCCCGGGATGGACGGCATCCAGGTCTTGCGAGAGATCAAGACGATTAACCCACTTATACAGGTCATCATGCTCACCGGTCATGCAAGTGTCGAAGTGGCCGTTGAGGGCATGGAGCTCGGTGCCTTCGATTACCTGATGAAACCCGCGAACTTGGACGAACTGCTTTACAAGATCCAGGACGCCTACAAGGCGAAGACCATCCAAGAGCAGAAGATAGGGCGCCTGAGAGAGCTAGAGAGAGCTGGGGGCTGAAAGGCGTTGCCTCGATCAAGGCATGCCGCGCCAGGGAATAGAGCGCACGTTGACAGGACTGAGGAGGATGCCGGTAGGACACTCGTCCCGGGTTGGCCTTCCTCTGAGACCCAGGCGCCTCCTGCGAGCGGCCTCTTGCCCGGCGCTCTTGGTGACACACAGGCAGAGCCCCTTTCGGGTTTGCCCGGCATCCCATCTAAGGAGCATGGGGCACGGGAGAGAATTGGTGGATGTCACTCCGAGAAGCCCACTGTATGCAGGCCTCCAGAGGAAGATCATTTTCCTCACCCTCCTGGTCTCTTTTGTCCCCCTTGTTCTCCTGGGCGGCACCCTGTATTGGCAGTTCTCCCGCATATACAGGGAGAAGATCGATGAACAGCTGCGTTACCGGGCCGCCACCCACGGCAACGCGGTGGATCTTTTCCTGAGTGAACGCACCGCCTTTCTTTCCGCCATAGCGGACACCCACAGCCTTGAGTACATGCTGCAACCCGGGAACCTCGCATCCCTTCTCGAGGTCATGAACCTTCGGGTTGGGGGTTTCGTGGATCTGGGCGTTATCGCCAGCGACGGCCGGCACCTGGCTTACGTGGGACCGTATCACCTGGAAGGCCTGAACTACTATGATCAGCCCTGGTTCGTCCAGGTCATGAGCAGGGGCCTCTACATCAGTGATGTCTACATGGGATACCGGCAGGTACCCCACTCCGTTATTGCCGTTCGCCACCAGGAAAAAGGCCGCATCTGGATCCTCCGAGCAACCATTGATTCGGATGTGTTCACAAAGCTCGTGCGGGGAGCCCAGGTGGGTCGGACGGGAGACGCCTACCTTGTGAACGGTGACCGTATCAACCAGACTGCACCTCGTTTCTCCGGGGAAGGTGCGGTCTTAGCGCAGAGCAGGATAGACCCGAGCAAGTTCGGCGAAGGGACAACCGTTCTGGCCGAACCGGGTCCTGAAGGGAGGAACCGGCTCTACGCCGGCGTCTGGTTGAGAAACGCCAAGTGGCTCCTCGTCATCAGCCAGGACCCAGCCGAGAAGATGCTGGGCCTCTCCCAGGCTAGGAACCTGGAGATCGGAATCGTCATAGCCGGCGCCCTGGCGATCATCTTTACCGTCATCCTCACCACGCGGTTGATGGTGAAGAAACTGGTGGAAGCTGACCGGGCGGTATGCGAGATGAACGCGCAACTCGTTCAATCCGACAAGCTTGCAGCCATGGGAAAGATGGCTGCCAGCGTCGCCCACGAGGTAAACAACCCTCTGGCCGTCATCAGTGAGAAGACCGGCTGGGCCTTGGATTTGCTCGAAGAGGAGGAGTTCCAGCAGAGCAAGAATCTGGAGGAATTTCGGCGCTCCCTCCGGAAGATTGAGGAACACGTGGAGCGGGCGAGGAAAGTGGTCCACAACATGCTCGGCTTCGCCCGCAGGATGGAACCCCATACCGAAGATGTGGACATCAACCAGGTCATAGACCAGACCATATCGCTCCTCGAGAACTATGCCCGTACCAGCAACATCGATATTCAGACCCATCTCGCCTCCGACCTTCCGATCATTGCCAGTGATCAGGCGCAACTTCAGCAGGTGTTCTTGAATCTCGTCTCCAACGCCATCGACGCCATAGGCAATGGCGGCTCTATCGAGGTGAGCACGCGGCAGCTGGATGGCAACATTTATGTCAATGTCAAGGATGACGGTCCGGGCATGACCCCTGACATGCAGAAGAAGATTTTCGAGCCCTTTGTCACTACCAAGTCGGGTGGAAAGGGAACGGGGTTGGGCCTATGGGTGAGCCTCGGCATCGTTGAAAAGATGGGGGGAACAATCACCGTAGAAAGCAAGGTGGGAAAGGGCAGCACCTTCACGGTGAAGCTTCCCATCGTAGTTCCGGAAAAGAAGTGACGACAGATCCGGAGCGCGCCACGCGCCCGGGGTGAAAAGAGACCTTTGGGCCCCATGGATGACGGTCACCGAGGACAGGGGAGGAGGCCCAATCTCGCAAGAGTCTTCGCAGTAACCAGGCGCACGAGTGAATGAGGTTTGCGGTGGAGACATTCAGGGTTCTCGTGGTGGACGACGAGGTGGATTTTCTGGAGACGCTGGTCAACCGGCTGAGGAGACGAAAGCTCGAGGCTGAAGGCGCCAGCAGCGGCGAAGAGGCCCTGGAGCTGATGAAGGGTAAACCTTTCGATGTAGTGGTCCTCGACATCAAGATGCCGGGGGGACTGGACGGGATCGAGACTCTTCGTGAGATCAGAAGAATCGGGCCACTCACGGAGGTGATTCTCCTCACCGGCCACGCCTCACTGGAGACCAGTATCGAAGGGATGAAGCTGGGTGCCTTTGACTACCTGCTGAAGCCGGTGAAACTTGAAGAGCTGATGCCGAAGCTCGCTGCTGCGTTCGAGAAGAAAGCCGCCCAGGAGGAAAAGATTCGGAAGGTCAAGATCCGGGAGATGATGCGTGCTCCCGGCGAGACGCCTGAGAACGGGTAGAACTAAGAGGAAGCCGGTCTTCCGCTCGCCTTCCCCGGATCGAGTCTGAGGATAGAGTGATCCTCAGCGCCACGGCCCTCGAACTCCCTCGGCCTGGCCCGACAGGGCCGCCGGGGCTGTGGGAGTTGGGGGTCGAGGTCTGTCGAGGGAAGAGGGGGCAGGAAGAAGGTTTTCGTAATTTGATCAGCCAACGAGCGTGAGTTACAGACAAGGAGGGAACGCGAGATGACTTTTGGAAGGCAAGTTTACGGGATGCTGGTTGCGGCCACCAAGGCGCATGCAAGATGGGAATACGATGTCTCGATGAGCATCTTGCGAGACAAGAAAAGGCTCATTATTCTCGGCCTCATGCTGATACCGATTATCGTGGGGTCGGTGGCATTCGCCACGGAGTTGCCTGCCATCTTGGGAGGCAAGGAGGCATACACCCCTGCTTACTATACTACCTTCATTTTCCTTGTCTCCATCGCTATCGGGGTTTGCGCCGGCTTGATCACGGGCTGTATCGGCGCGGGAGGCGGCTTCATCATCACTCCCGCTCTCATGAGCGCCGGAATCAAGGGTATCCTTGCGGTCGGTACCGACCTCTTCCACATCTTTGCCAAGGCCATCATGGGGACCGCCGTGCACAGGAAACTCGGCAACGTATCGGTCACCCTGGCCGTGGCCTTTCTCGTCGGCTCCGGTGTCGGTGTCTTGGGCGGCGGTGTCATCAACCGGACCCTCTACGAGACCAACCCGGTGCTGAGTGACACCTTCATCAGCGTGGTTTATGTCTTCCTCTTGGGGTTCCTCGGGATTTACGCCATGGCCGACTTCCTTAAACTCAGGAAGGCTGGTGGCGACGTAGGCGCCCACCACGGCGAGAGCCCCCACGGCGCCGAGGTCGCTACCGGCAAGGTGGGACTGCCGGCGAGGCTCCAGGCGTCCAAGATCCCGCCGCTCATTACCTTCGACGAGGACCTGGTCCCTGGCGGCAAGAAGATCCCGGGCCTCTTTGTGGCCATCTGCGGCGCCATTGTGGGCTTTGTCGCTTCCATCATGGGGGTGGGCGGGGGCTTCATCACCTTCCCCATGTTCGTTTACGTTCTGGGCGTCTCATCCTTTACCACCGTCGGGACGGACATCCTTCAGATCATCTTCACCGCCGGGTTCGCCGCCATCGCCCAGTACGCCATCTACGGCTTCATCTTCTACACTCTGGCCATGGGCATGCTGCTCGGCTCCCTGATCGGGGTCCAGGTCGGCGCCCTTACCACCAAGGTGGTCAAGGGGATCTACATCAGGGGATTCTACGCCACCGCCATCATGGCCGGCTTCGTGAATCGCCTCTTCGCCCTCCCCGGCAAGCTGAGCGACATGGAGATTATCAAGCTCTCCAAACCCGTGGCCAACGGGATCAACACCGCCGGGAGTTGGGTCTTCTTCATTGT
>JAGFXI010000443.1 GCA_017861095.1 Deltaproteobacteria bacterium
CCCGTGAGCGCGCCAAGAACCTCCGTGTGACCAATGAAATCAACCTTCGCCGCCCTGAGGGATTCCTTGTTGAGGGGCGCGGTGGTCACGGCGTCGACCTTTCTCGAGACGGCGAGCGCGACGGCTCTCTCCAGGTAGTCGAACGCCGCCCGGCCGCCCATTCCCTGCACCACTCCCACCTGGAGTGATCCGAGATCTACATTGTGAAGATCGAGCAGATTGACGGTGCCGTGGGTGTAGGTACAGTCCTCCGGGCCGGCGACAGTCTTGATCGCTCCATGGAAACCACTGACCCTTCGCGCCTGCTCCAGCACCCTCCGGTCGCCGATCACGAGAGGGCGGCAGGCAGCCATGACTGTCTCATCTGTGAGCGCCTTGAGGATGATCTCCGGCCCGATCCCTGCCGGGTCACCCATGGTTACCGCGACGAGTGGTCTCTTCATGACCGGCTCCTTGCCTTATCCCCCCAGAGGCCCGCGGAAAGTTTTTTCTTTGGGCAGCCCATCCCGATCAGTTTGCTGAAAAACTCTTCTTCAGGATGTCGGAGGAGACTGTCAGATGAGCCGGGCTGGTCGGTGAAGCAAGGTGCATCTGGAGCCTCCTCTTAACTCTCCGGCCTGGCGGAAGGCCTGCCGAACCTTGTACCGCGGCCCTGCAGGCGGGCCGGAACACCACGATCTTGTTCATGGCGCGACCACGCCATGGCGTGGCCTTGCGGAACCGACCGACCCGGCTCACATCTCCCGCAGATAAGTATATATGGTGAGCGCCGGTCTAGGGGTTTTTCAGCATCCCCCAGTCCCGCTTTCGCCACTGCCATGCTATAGTACACACCGTAGCCGGATACCGGGAGAAATGCCATGGAAACCTCTACCGAGGTGTGTGAACCAGAATCCGATCTCGAGCGAGAGCTGGAGAACCAGTATGTCCACACGCTCCACCTCATGGGTCTTTCGCCGCCGGAAGCGAGGCGTGCCTTCTGGCACCTTCTGAACGAGATCAAGAAAGAGTCGCTCGAAGCGGGAGCTGCGGCCCTTCCAAAAGATTTCGGCGACCGGCTCCTGGAGCGGGAACTCATCGACGACAGAGTGAAAGCCCTGCTCGAAAAGAAAAGAGCCGAGGGGGTTACCGATCACGACATTCGATGGTGGTGGAACCTGAGTCATCTGGAACGAGCCTTGATGGCCAAACTGGATCAGCTCAACCGCCACGTCCTGCTCAGGCAATTCATCGATGAACAAGAGCTTAGCCCGGAAGGGGCGGCAAGGAAACTGAGGACCTATGACCCCCTGTTTGGCGACGTCGATGAAGCGCAAACCGGCTCCCCGGACGACCAGCCGTTACCCTACGAGCTCAAGGAGCGGGTCAGGAGATACGTCCAGAGAAGAGCCATTGTCGACGCGGCTGCCCTGACCAGGGATATTGAGGATTCGTCGAGCTTCAACCACTTGGTACGAAAAGAACTAAGAAGGGGAAACCTCTAGTCTCGGGATCAGATCCAGGTACTTGAACTTTGCCGCCCAATATGAAGACCCCGCTAGTGACAAGGAGAGCAGAATGACCATTGAAGTTCCTAACGACTACTTTCCCATTCTTCAACTTCTCAAGCTCAAGATGTATTCCTTCGACGGGAGCACCATTATCAAGAAGTTGCTTGATGCAGGCATGGAACAGGTACAGTCAGACGCCCTTCGCGGCCCAAGCGACAAGAACGAACTTTATCCCTCAGTCGCAGCGGCGGTCGAGAGCGCTCGAAAGAGCGTGGTTTATATTATCGACGACAATGACTACGCGACTAGAACCCATGCGGTAAGCAGCACGTGGGGCCGTCCCTGGGAATTCACCAAGACCCTCATCCTCGCCCTCGGCATGACCAATGTGGGGTACCCCTTTCTTCGACACGAGTGTAAAGACTACGCCGAGGATGCGAACTTTCGCATGGTCGTGGATAAGCTGGGGAAGCACTTGGGCCTTACGCCTTGACCTCACAAATGTGGGCGACATTCATGGTAGGTCACCCGGATGCGGAGAGGAAGGAAGAACCCCTGATCGATCCGACGCTCCCGTTCCGGCAGATACTCGAAGCCATGCAGCTCGCGGGAGTGGAGCCGGATGACAAGCCCCACCATCTTCTTTTCTTCATCTCCTACCCCGAAGAGGACCTGGTACGAGAGGCAGCCCAATTCCTGGACCGGGCTCACGAGCGCGCATTCGGCCGGCACCGCCCTGGCGGCGGCACGGTGCGGCGCATAGCGGAGCGCACGTGGCAGCTCATCATCGGCGCCCATATGGCCCTCGAGCCGGAGGTTTTTGACCCCATGGAGACCGTCGCCAGGACGCTGGCGCCGGGTTTGCCGGCGGAGAGGCAGTGCAACAGGCCTTGAGATTGATGGCGACGGAGGGAGGAAAGGCCTGAACCACTTACACCCCACTTTCCCCACGACCAATAAGACGAGCTTTCCGTCTTCCTTCGCCGGCTACTTTGGGGAGAGAAGGCCCTTCGCCGTCTCCTGGAAGACCTCGAGCGTCTCCTTATCCCACAGGCAGAAGACCACCTTCGCCAGTGAGGTTTCCCGCTGCCGCAAGGTTTCCACCGCCGTCCCCAGCATGATGCGAGCGCAGTGATCTTTGGGAAACCCGAAGATTCCCGTGCTGATGGCCGGGAAGGCGATGCTCTTCAGTGCCTTGCCATGGGCGACGGCAAGGCTGTTTCGCGTCGCAT
>JAGFXI010000108.1 GCA_017861095.1 Deltaproteobacteria bacterium
TGATCGCGGCAAAGGCGCCGTCCAACTCCTCGGGATCCCGGACTCCATAGTACTGAAGCGTCACGTCGAGGGCCCGTGCTGCCTCCTCCATCACACTCGCGGCGCCCCCAGACTCACCGCCCGAATAATAGAGGACGGCCACACGGGAGACCTTGGGAACGGCCTCTTTGAGGAGCTGCAGACGTTTCCCCAGGACCTCCATACCGACGGTTGCCGTCAGCCCCGTGACGTTACCGCCCGGATGGGCGAGGCTGGCGACCAGCCCCCTCCGAACGGGGTCTATGACACCCACCATGACGATGGGGATCGTGCTCGTGACCTGCTTGGCCGCACGAACCTGCGCTGTACCATAGGCAACGATGAGGTCAACCTTGAGATTCACGAGCTCAACCGCGAGGGGAAGGGCGCGCTCGTCCTTCCCCTCCGTATACCGTTGCTCGATGCAGAAGTTCTGGCCCTCGATATACCCGCGCTCACGCAACCCCTCCACGAATACCTCCCAGTTACGGGCCTCTCGGGACGCTGCGGGTGTAGGTAGACTAGCCCCGAGATATCCGATCCGATAGACCTTCGCCGGCTGTTGCCCACCGGACGGTAACGGGGCCGCAACGAGGCTAAAGGCGAGGATGAGGCTTAAGACGATTTGTCTGGGATTCATGGGGACCTCGCGTTTCGACTGGCTGCATTCCAGGTCGGGGTGGCCGTCGAGGGCTACCGAGCTGCAGAGCAAATTCGGAAACTACCCCCCAACGAACTGCGTTGCCGGGATAGAAATGTGAAGGCGGAGATAAGAACTCCCCGCAAGCGAAACTCAACTCCAGGGAGCGCGACGGGTGATACATACGAAGAGGCATAGATGCCCCCAAGCAAATATCTTAAGAGGAATAGTAGGAAATCAGAGGCGCAAGAATTTGTCAATGCGAACCGAAGGGAAGGTCGCGTATCCTATCGGAATAAATCAAAGAGCGACGGGTTTACGTGAAACAACAAGGGCGGAACATTCGCGCCCCGCCCTGCCAGCTGACCAGTATGGATAGACCGACCTTCAGCTCACGGTCAGGTCTCCTCTCCTTTCTGTAACTTCTCGCACCCTCCGGTGGGGCAGAACTTTTGGGCGATGTGGGCCTCCACCTCGCCCCGGAAGTGCTTTAGAATCGCAGCCACCGGCCCCGAGCCGAAGGCGCCGTAGCTGCAGTACGCGGCCAGGCGCATGGCGTCGCAGATCGCACTCATCTCCTCTAGGTCCTCGGGCCGGCCCTTCCCGTCAACGATGCCGTCTAGGATCTCGCGGAGGCGCACGGAGCCCACCCGGCAGGGCACACACTTGCCACACGATACTCCCCGCTCGAATTCCATAAAGTACCGCGCCACCTGGACCATGCACGAGCTCTCGTCAATGGCGGCGATGAACCCGCTTGCATGGTCGTAGATGAAGCGGCCCGAGGAGGCATGGCACGGGTCCACATGGAGGAGATCGAAGAGGATATGCCCCTGTTCCAGCGTTTCCGAGACCACTTGCCGGGCCCGTTCCGTGTTGAGGTGATGGTAGTAGAAGCCCTTCTGGGGGAACCCGACGAGAGGTCCGTAGGGGCAGACCCCATTGCATGCCGCCTTTATCGTCCCCACCCGGACGACTAGCCCCCGCGAGTGAATCTCGTTGAGGATGGCCTGTCTCACCTCGTCGCAGCCACAGGGGCACGCCTCAGACCTGGCACAGACGGTTACACAGGGCCCCAGCCCGGATCCCTCGCAGAAGGCTGGCACCCGTAAGGGCGAGGATAGCCGAATCGGTTCCGCTCCACGAGTTCTTTTCAGAAATCCGAACGCCATGCAGTTCGCCTCAAGAAGTAAGTGAGCTAAAGTACCTAAAGTGTCTAAAATGCCTAAAGTGAAAGGAGTACGCTGTCGCTGCCATATTCGTGCGTACGGGCGCTACCCGGTCTTCTTTTCCGACGAACCTCTCAGCTAATAACCTCTTTGTTGCTATACCTTCCTCATCAGAAACTCAAAAATTCCACTCAGTCTAGCTGCAAGGTTTTTAACTTTAGGCACTTTAGGCCCTTCACATGAGTGCCCTTGCCGCCGCCCTCGCCACCTCAAGGAAGTGATGGGGATAGACGCCCATCACCACCATCACCGTCACGAGAACCGCGGTGAGAACCTTCGTCGGTGTGGTCACCACCAGCCGGGCCGGCTCCTCGTCCGGCTCGAGGAGATAGGCGGCCTTCACCACCAGGATGTAGTAGTAGAGCGAGATGGTGGCGTTCACCATGGCCAGGATCACCAGTCCGAGGTACCCTCGTTCCACCGCCGCGGCGAAGACCAGGAACTTCCCGGTGAAGCCGATGGTGGGCGGGATGCCCGCCAGCCCGAAGATCGCCAACATGAGTGCCATGGCGAGAAGCGGCGAGCGGCGGTGCAAGCCAGCCAGTTGAGCGATCTTCAGATCGCTGCCGTCTTCGGCCACCTTCACCACCACGAGGAAGCAGGAGAGGTTCATGATCAGGTACGCCAGGGCATAGAAGATGGCGCTGGCGTAGCCGGTCTGGGTCATACTGAGAATTCCGATGAGGACATAGCCTGCGTGGGAGATGCTCGAGTAGGCCAGGAGCCGCTTCATGTCCTTCTGCACGATGGCGACGAGGTTCCCCAGGGTCATGGAGCAGATGGAGAGCGCCACCAGGACGTTCACGAGGTAGACACTCGTCCCGCCGCTCAGGGCCACCATCCGCATGAGAATGGCCACCGCCGCCACCTTGGACGCCGTGGCGATGTAGGCGGTCACCTGGTTTGCCGCGCCCTGGTAGACGTCAGGGGCCCAGAAATGGAAGGGAAACACCGCCAGCTTGAAGAAGAAGCCACAGAGGGTGAGGAGGAGGCCGAGGATAGCCGCCGGCGTGTGGATCACCCCAGGTAGTACTTTAATGATCTCCGCCACGTAGGTGGTATGGGTGATGCCGAAGAGGTAGGAGAGGCCGAAGAGCATCACCGCCGAGGCGGCCGCACCCACCATGAGATACTTGATCCCCGCCTCCACATCGCTGCCATGCCCTCGCCTCAGGGGAACCAGGATGTAGAGCGAGTAACTGGAGAGCTCCAGGGCGATGTAGATGGTGAGGAGCTCGACGCTGCTCACGAGGAGCATCATGCCGAGGGTGCAGGTCGTGAGAAAGAGGTAGAACTCGGGATGGTGCCGCTCCTCGATGCCGCTCAGCTCGGTGCAGAGGCAGACGACCAGGAAAAGACCCGCGACGAGGAGGAACTTGAAAACCTGGGAGAAGAGGTCGACCCGGTAAGCCTCGAAGAAGAGGGTCCCCTCGAGCCGCACCGACGCCAGGGCCACGACGACCCCGACGGAGGTGAGGAAGAGGGCGACAAGGTAGTCCCGGCGCGGATTGGGCCGTGCCGCCATGGACAGGCCGAAGAAGGCAATCGCCATGAGCAGACAATACAACTCGGGGATGAAGAGAACCCATGTCATCGTGGCAACCCGTTGATGAGGGGAACGGCAGCCGTCTGCACCACGTCAAGCATGAGCGACGGATAGAGGCCGAAAAGTACGATCACGGACACAAGAATCATCCGGGGAAGCCCCAGGCGGAAGGGGACGTCCTGGAGGTGGGCGAACCGCTCGTTTTTCTCGCCGTAGAAGGTCCGCTGCACCACCCGGAGCATGAAGAGGGCGCTCACCACGAGGGCGCAGATGGCGAGAGTGCCTCGTACCGGATAGACCTTAAAGGAGGCGATGAAGACCAGAAGTTCGGCCCAGAAGCTCGCCAGACAGGGAACCCCGATTCCCGCCAAGGCGGCGACGATGAAGTAGCCTGACGCCACCGGCATGATCTTGCTCAGGCCCCCCAGTTCCGGAATCATCTTCGTGTGGGTCCTGTCGTAGATGTAGCCCACCGAGGAAAAGAAGAGCGCCGTCATCACCCCGTGGGCGAACATCTGGAAGACCGCACCGTTCATGCCGTCCACGGTCACCGTCGCCAGCCCGAGGCCGACGATTCCCATATGGGAGACGCTCGAGTAGCCGATAACGTACTTGAGGTCGGTCTGGGCAAGACCCACGAAGGCCCCGTAGACGATGCCGCAGGTCGCGAGGAGCGCCATGAGCTCCGCCCAGTACTGCCAGCCCTCCGGGCAGAGGAAGATCCCCACCCGCAGCACACCGAAGGCCCCGAGCTTCATGAGGACACCGGCGTGGATCATGCTCACCGCCGTAGGGGCCGCCACGTGGCCAACCGGTGACCAGGTGTGGAAGGGCCACACACCCGCCAGGATGCCGAAACCTAGATAGAAGAGCAGGAAGGCGAACTTCTGCTGGAAGGGGGTGAAGACACCCGGCCTCATGAGGGCGGTGACATCAAAGGTATTGAGCCCTGCCTTGACATATAAATACAGGATCCCCGGGAGGATCAGGGCGCTCCCGGCCAGGAGGTACAGGGTGAGCTTCATCGCCCCGTATTCCTTCCGGGTGCTCCCCCAGATGGCGATAAGCGGGTACATGGGGAAGAGTGAGACATCGTACCAGACGAAAAGGAAAAAGAGGTCCATGGCCATGAAGACGCCGAACACGCCGGCCACAAGGAGGAAGGTGAAGGCGAAGAACTCCTTCACCCGGGTCTCCAGCTCCCACATGGTGAGAACCCCGGTGAAGAGCACGATCCCGGTCAAGAGCAGCATGGGCACGCTGAACCCGTCGGCGGCATTGAAGTAGTAGATCCCCATGGATTTCACCCAGAGGACCTTCTCCACGAACTGGAGTCCCCCCAGGTTCCGGTCATAAAGGACGTAGACGCAAAGGCAAAGGAGCAGGGTGATCCCCGAGAAGACCAGGCTCACCCACTTGACCAGCATCTTCCGCTCATCCGGGATGAAGAGGATCACGAGAAGTGCCGCCAAGCAACTGAAAAGGATGGCGGTGAGAAACGGAAAACCGGCGAACTCGACGCTCATGGGCTCACCACCTTACGAAAAGAAGAAGTAGAGCGCCACCAGGGCCAGGGCGGCGAACATGGCCATCAGGTTGTACTGAAGCATTCCCGACTGGAGAAAGGAGAGCAAGCGCCCGCTCTCCACCGTAGCCCGACAGAGCCCGTCGATCCCGCCGTCGATGACCCGGCGGTCGTTTCGGGTGAAGAGATTCGAGAAGGTCCCGTAAATGACGTAATCGAGAAACCGCCGGTAGAATAGATCCATGTACCAGCGGTTGGCGAAGAGGTTCCGGAGCGGGGGAATCCGCTCGACAAAGCCGACCTGCGCCGCACCCTTCCGGCCGAACTCCAGCCAGGCGAGACTCACCCCGAAAAGGGCGAGCCCGACGGCAGCGAAGAGAAGCCAGTGGTGACCGCCCCCGGCGGCGGTCGCCGGGGCCCCATGGCCTCCTATCAGGAATTGCTGCAACGGATGCTCGAAGCGGCCGAGCACCAGGGTGACGGCGGCGAGAATGATGAGGGGCCATGCCATGACCCAGTAGAGTCCCGCATGGTGGTGGGCGGCGCTGTGGCCGGCTCCGTGCCCGCCGTGCTCCTCGCGGTGCACCTCCTCGATCTCCCGCGGCCGGAGGATGAGGAAGATGAGGCGGAACGAGTAGTAGGCGGTAAGGAAGGCCCCCAGAAGCCCGGCGGCTAGCCAGAGGGGGTTGTGCTGCTCGGCGAGGGCGCCCATGATCGCTTCCTTGCTGTAGAAACCGGAAAGAGGTGGGAGGCCGCTCAGAGCGGCAGCGGCGACGGTCATGCAGACCATGGGGATCTTGAGACCGCGGCCTCCCTGCCTCCCGATAAAATACATGTCGTTGGTTTCGTACTGATGAATGAAAACCCCCGAGCAGAGGAAGAGGAGGGCCTTGAAGCCGGCGTGGGTCGTCAGGTGAAAGACGCCGGCAAAGTAGCCTCCGGCGGCAAGGCCCATGACCATGAAGCCGAGCTGGCTGATGGTGGAGTAAGCCCAGACCTGTTTTATATCCCGGGTGACCATCGCCATGGTGGAGGAGAGGAACATGGTGATCGTCCCGATGGCAAGGAAAACGGTCATCGCCTCGGCCGAGTTCGCAAAGAAGGGAAAGATGCGGGAGAACATGTAGACTCCCGCCGCGACCATGGTGGCCGAATGGAGGAGCGCGCTCACCGGGGTCGGGCCCTCCATGGCGTCGGGGAGCCAGGTGAGGAGAGGAAACTGGGCGCTCTTGCCGACGACGCCCCCGAAGATGAGAACGGCGGCGACGGTGATGAGCGTCGATGACAGGCGCTCCTTGATCGCCGGGCTGTTCATTTCTAGGATGTTCAGGTTCCCGAAGTTGAGGAGCACCACGAGGAGCCCGAGGAAAAAGGCGATATCGCCCAGGCGGGTCATGACAAAGGCCTTCTTTCCCGCCTCGCTGGCGCTGAACTTCTCGTACCAGAAGCCGATGAGGAGGTAGGAGGCGAGGCCCACGAGCTCCCAGAATACGTAGAGCTGGAGCATGGTGGGCGAGATGCTGAGGGTGATCATGGCCCAGGCGAAAAGAGACTGAAAGGCGTAGTAGCGGGAAAAGCCCGGATCGCCGGCCATGTAGCCGAGAGAGTAGACCTGCACCAA
>JAGFXI010000109.1 GCA_017861095.1 Deltaproteobacteria bacterium
AGATGGCGCGGGGCAGGGTGGTCTACTCTGCAAAGGCGCATAGTCGCGCCATTAATGGTGGAGAGCGAGGCCAGGCCTTTGGGCGGGGTTGTGGTGGAAAGTTCGGGGGTCACTCCTGTCATCCAAGGTAAGGTAGAGGCTCCGAATGCGCTTTGCGCCGCAGACCACGCCTGCTTCCGGCTCCACCCCTTTTTATTCAGCCGGAAGCCGGGCGTCCTCCTCCACGATCTCGCGACGGCGTCTCATGGATACTGCGGGCTAGTCTTTCCCGGCAGCCTCGGCAGATACTCCAGGTTGACGTTGTGCAAGGCGTTCAGGATGTTGCCCCGGATCTTCCGGTTTTTCCGGTAGAGCCCCTGGAGGATATCGCGGATCTCCTGACGCTTGCCCGCATTCTTGGAGGGGCAAGGATTGACCGTCCAGGGAAGACCTCGGGCGCGGTGAAACCGGCGGATGGTATCGCTGTCCAGGAGGGCGAGGGGGCGGATCACGCTGATCTCCCCGCCGAAGAAGGGCTGCCGCGGCAGCATGGCGGCGATCTGGGAGCCATAGAGAATGTTCATGAAAAAGGTCTCGATGAGGTCATCGAGGTTGTGGCCGAAGGCGATCTTGGCGCACCCCAACCTTCGGGCCTCGTTGAAAAGGGCGGCTCGCCGGCGGCGGGCGCAAAGAAAGCAGGGATTCTCTCGATTCTCCGGACCGTGGGCCTCCAGTCCGAAGGTTGAGTGATAGATGTGGACGGGAATTCCCAGTGACTCTCCCCAGCGCTGGACCGGTGAGTGGTCCTCGCCGTCGAAGCCAAGCGTTACATGAAGGGCGACGAGCTCGTAGGGAGTGGGTATACGACGGAGGCGTTCGTGAAGTATCCAGAGAAGTGCGGTGCTGTCCACGCCGCCGCTCAGGGCGACGAGAATCCGATCTTCCGGGTCGATGAGCTGGTAGCGCTGGATGGACTTGCCCACGAGACGACGGACCTTTCTCTCAACGAAGGGCATCTTGGCGGAGTGATCCTTAGCCCTCTCAGATGTTGATCGTTCTTTACTCACGACGCTCCGAACCTCCAGGTTCGCTCTCGGGGGAGCCGTAGCGGACAGCCGTGCAACCCGCTTTTACAACGGGAGAGGAAAACTTGCAATCCCGACTCCGGGGCGTGCTTCACGTCATATCTCCTAAATCACGCGGTTGAGAAGTGCGAGCAAGGGAATCGGACGGGCGTGAAGCCCGCCCCGACAGGGGGCCTGTCGATCCGTGCCGTAGGGGCGGGGTTTATCCCCACCCGTGAAAACCGACCCAAGATTCCCGGTTGAACATCAGAGGCAAATTTTGTAGAGTTAGGTCCACATCTGATCGGGCGCCGGAGAGTCTCGTCCTGGAGAGACGCTGAGTGAACACTCAATCGGAGAAAGGAGAGCCTATGTCGAAGTACGTGTGCCAGATCTGCGGGTACGTCTACGACCCTGCCGTTGGCGATGAGGAGCGAGGGATCCCTCCCGGGACTCCCTTCGAGAAGCTTCCCGATGACTGGACCTGCCCCATCTGCGGCGCCAGCAAAGAGGATTTCGAGAAGGAGGCGTAAGAGGATCGGGAACCCACCTTCGGAACGTTCAGGTGGCGGTGGCCGTGCTCGAAGGGGCGCGGCTTTCTTGTTTCCGTTACGTCCCGCTACAGCCTGGAGATTCGGTTTCTGGATCGCGGTGCCGAGCTATTTGCGGAAAAGGCACTGCAACTTGCGAACGGAGGACTTTCCTTCTACACTGAAAGTAAAGGGGCTAGCGGACGAGGGCGAAGATGAGGATCCTCTACTGCAGAAAATACGAAAAGTATGTGAGCAAGTATCATTGTGAGTTCTTCAATGAGGGTGCTGCCTGTCCCTTCTACCAAGGCGCTGCGTGGAGCAGCACGAAAGAGCTGCTGGCGGATGCGAATCGTCCCAAGTGGTCCGTGGGAGAGGTAATCAGGCCTTTCAAGTGCAGCATGCTGAACCGGGCGTCTTTGCAGCGACGCGGCGGGCGTAGGCGCCGACCCAGCTCGCGCGGCGCGGGCACCGCATGAGCGCCCGCGAGACCATCCTCATTGACGGGAGTTACGGCGAGGGCGGCGGGCAGATCATTCGCTCCGCCCTCTCTCTTTCCATGACCACCGGCCGACCGTTCAGGCTCACGAACGTGAGGGCGAACCGGAGCAAGCCGGGCCTTGCTCATCAGCATGTGACCGCGGTGCGGGCTAGCGCCAAGATCGCCGCCGCCCATGTCGACGGCGCCGAGCTCGGGGCGCGGCAGTTCTCCTTTACACCCGGCCCTGTCCGCCCCGGGGTCTACCGGTTCGACATCGGCACCGCCGGCGCCGCCACCCTTGTGTTACAGACGCTCCTTCCGGCACTCGCCCGGGTCGACGGCACCTCGACCCTGGTGATCACCGGCGGCACCCACGTCCCCTGGAGTCCGCCGTTCCACTACCTGGAGCGGGTGTTTTCCCCGCTCTTGAGGCGCCTCGGGTTTTACTGTGACCTTGCCATCCGACGCTGGGGCTTCTATCCGAAGGGCGGCGGCGAGATCGAGGCGACCATCACGGCCGCGAACCCCGAGGCCGCCGTCGGCCTGGATGAGCCGTTCCATCTGGAGAGCGTTTCGGGAATCTCCGCCGGCAGCCGTCTTCCCGAGCATGTTCGGCTGCGGCAGGCTCGGCAGCTCGAAACCCGTTGCCAGCGAGCGGGGATCCGAGCCGATGTGGCGGTGATAGACGTGGCCGCCCTCTCTCCCGGCTCTTTCGCCTTTCTCTGCGCTCAAGGTCACAGCTCGGCGGCGGGTTTTTCCTCTCTCGGGGAGCGGGGGAAACCGGCTGAGCGGGTGGCGGAAGAGGCGGCAGACGGGCTGTTCAGCTTCCTGGCCTCGAAGGCGGCGCTCGACGCTCACCTTGCCGATCAGATTCTCATCTACCTCGCCATGATTCCCGGCGCCCATCGCTTCACGGTCGCGGCCGTCACCGAGCACCTCCTCACCAATGTCTGGATTACCGAACAGTTTCTGCCAGTGCGTTTCGAGGTAGAGGGCGGGCTTCGGGAGCCGGGACTCGTGATCAAACGGGACCGTTGAGAACGCAGCCGTCGCAGCCCTTTCCCCTACGTTCGTGGCTGTTTACAGCTGGGGGCTTGTATGCTAAAGTAACCTGGCAGGTTCCTCATTTCTCGCCACACCTTCTATCCTTTCACGACGTTTCCCAGGGCAGCGGCCCTGCATGCCCAGCAGGGTGTCTTGGCTTCGGAGGACCGACGTGCAGAAGCTGATGTTCGAAAAGATCCTGGTTGCCAACCGGGGTGAAATCGCCGTCCGGATCATGCGCTCGGCGCAGGAGCTGGACATCAAGTCGGTGGCCGTTTACGAGGAGACGGATAAGAACTCCTATCACATCATGAGAGCGGACGAGGCGGTCTGCATCGGCCCGGGCCCCCGCAGGGACTACCTGAACATCCAGAAGATCATCGAGGCCGCGCGGAAAACAGGCGCTCAAGCCATCCACCCGGGGTACGGGTTTCTCGCCGAGAACCCCGATTTCTCCGAGGCCTGCACCAAGGCCGGTCTCGTCTTCATCGGCCCGCCCCCCCAGGTCATTCGTGATCTGGGGAGCAAGGTCATCGCCCGCCGCCTCGCCAAGGAGAGCGGCCTGCCCGTGATTCCCGCCACCGCGACTCTCTCCAAGGGGGAGGAAGGAGAGGCGGAGGCCCATGCCTTTACGCGAGCTCAAGGCTTTCCCGTCATGATCAAGGCGGTGTCCGGCGGCGGCGGCCGCGGCATCCGCCAGGTGACCGACGAGAGGAGTCTCATGGACGGCATCAAGCGCTCCCGCTCCGAGGCGCTCACGTCCTTTGGGAACGACGACATCTACCTGGAGAAGTGCCTGTATCGACCCCAGCACGTGGAGGTCCAGCTTCTTGCCGATAGCTACGGTACGGTCGTCTACCTCGGCACCAGGAATTGCTCAATCCAGCGGCGCCATCAGAAGCTCATCGAGATCGCCCCGTCGGGTTGGCCGAAGGCCCTTAACGACGAGATCTGTGCTGCGGCGGTTCGAATCGCCAAGGCCGCCAACTACCTGAGCGCCGGGACGGCGGAATTCCTCGTGGAGCCGGACGGGACCTACTACTTTCTCGAGGTCAATACGAGGATCCAGGTGGAGCACACGGTAACCGAGGTGGTGACCGGGATCGACATCGTGCGCGAGCAGCTCCTCATCGCCCTGGGGGAGCCCATAAGCTTCCGTCAGGACCAGGTGATGGAGCGGGGCTACGCCATCGAGCTCCGGATCAACGCGGAGGACCCGAAGAACAACTTCTACGCCGATCCCGGTGTGGTCCAGGTGTACCAGTCGTCTGCAGGTCACGGCGTCCGGCTGGACGGCGGCATCTACCAGGGGTACGAGATCCCGCCTTACTACGACTCCCTGCTGGTGAAGCTCACGGTCTACGGGTACACCTGGCAGGAGGCGGTGGGCCGCCTGGGCCGGGCACTCAGAGGTTTCCTGGTCATCGGGGTAAAGACGACCATCCCTTACTTTCAGCAGATCGTCAACGACCCTGATTTCATCCAGATGAAATTCGACACCTCCTACATCGATCGCCATCCCCACCTGCTGGACTACAAGGAGGAGGAGCGAGAATCGCAGAAGATCGCTCGGCTCGTTGCCGAGATCAATGCCTACGGCTACAACCCCTACGCTCAATGAAACGCGTTCGGTCGATTTCCTGCCCGCTTTACCCCGTGGCCGCGGGAACCGGCTGAGACCACAATACTTGCGGAGATGGCCGCTATGGAAGTACGAATCACCACCGAGATGGGCCCTGCCGAGATCCTCGACGTACTGCGGAAGGCGGACGGCTACTACCTCTGCAACAACGAGCGGGACGTATCGCAGTCGGACTTCAAGAACCGCCTCATGCCCATGACCACCGCCCGGGTCGCTCCCTACCGGGAGGCAGCCGGGTTCTTCTCGCTGGAGGTGAGCGGTGGGGCCTCGATCCATGTGGATCTCATGCGCAAGCAGGTGAATCCCTTCGAGCGACTGCGCCTGGCCAGGAAGGCCATGCCGCGAACACTCCTCCAGGCCGTCTGCCGGGGCGCGAACCTGTACGGGTATCGGCACTATCCAGAGAACGTCATCCGGTTCACGGTGCGGGAGTTCGCCAAGTACGTGGACGTATGGCGGGTCTACGACTTTCTGAATCACGTCCCCAACATGGTTCCCGTGTTCGAGGAGGTCCAGAAGGCGGGAAGACTTCTCCTCCCGAGCATTTGCTTCTCTACCGGGAAAGAGCACTCCGACCAGTTCTATGTAAGGAAGGTTCGGGAGATCCTGGAGGTGACCGGTCCGGACGTCATCGTCTCGATCAAGAATCATTCCGGCCTCGGAACGCCCAAGCGAATAGCCCAGCTGGTGGAGGCGATCCGCTCCGAGTTCCCGGACCTTATCCTTCATTACCACGGGTGCAACACCGATGGAAACGACATCGGCCGCATGACCGCCGCGATCATGGCCGGTGTGAAACTTTGTGATGTGGCGGACCACGGCTACGGGTCCGTCTATGGCCAGGCCCCCGCCCTGACCTTGATCCAGACTCTGGAGGATTACGGCAAGCGCGCCGCGGGCATGGATATCAAGGCCCTGATCAAATGCTCGGACATCTTGCGCTACGAGCGCAGCATCTATGAGCCCTTCGAGAGCCCCTACCGCGGCCACGATCCCACCGTCGCTCGCTACAAACTCACTGGCGGCGCCGCCGGCAGTACCTTCGAGCAGGCCGAGAAGGGTGGATTTCTTGACCGGATGCCCGATATCCTCGAGGAGATGGGGAATGTCCTCACTGAACTGGGGAACTGGTGGTGCGTCAGCCCCGGGGCGCAGATCGTCTGGACCACGGCGGTGAACAACGTCCTCTACGGCCGCTATGAGCGGCCGACCCTGGATCTCAAGAACCTGATCCTGGGACGGTACGGTCCCCTGCCATTCTATGATCCCCAAGAGTGGATCTGCGAGAGGGTGCTGGAATACCAGCGCTCGGATGGCAAGAAATGGCACAAAGTCATGGCCGAGGAAGGCGGCCAGGTCAAACCCCGGGATGCCGACCTGGAGCGGGAGCGGGCGAGCCTCGAGAAGGAGCTGGGTCGGCCGGCGACCGATGAGGAGCTCGTGCTCTACCTCCAGCACCCCTTCGATGCCGTTGCCTTTTTCCGGTTCGTGGCCCGCTACGGCAAGACCTGGCTCCTGCCGCCGGAGATCTGGTTCCGGCGCGGGGGTTTCGAGGGCGGCGAACGGATCGTCATGGAGGATGAATACGGGGTCCCGCACCGCATTGAGGTGATCTCAACCCGCCGCGTCGGGAAGACCGTCCTCACCTCGCTTGTCATCGACCACAGTTTTCACACCCTGAGCGTCAATACGGAGAAGGAGGGGGGCGAACCGGCGTCACCTTAGAATTCTCTTGAAAAGCCTTTGTCGTGTTCACTGGAGAGCGTTCAGCCGGAGTGAGGGCGGGCTTGTTGATGCCCGCCCGAACTGTTTCTAGAGGCGGACAAGTCTGCAAAGGCGTCACGCCGAGGCGTGATCGCGGCATTGATAGTGGAGTGGCGCCAGGCGAAGCCTGGGGCGTTGGGATAGTCGGTAGCACCGTACTTGAAACTCGCCAAGGGAGTCCAGTGGGTTC
>JAGFXI010000011.1 GCA_017861095.1 Deltaproteobacteria bacterium
CCGGAGACCGGTCAGGTCACCGGCGGCCCCGTCGCGACCCCGGCCGAAAGCCAGAAGGCCCTCGGTCCTCAGGCGCTCTACGACCAGGCCATGCAGCTGTTTCGCTCCGGGGACTTCCCCAAGGCACGGGAGGGGTTCACCCGCTTCGTGGGGCTCTATCCCAAGACCGACCTCGCCAGCAACGCCCAGTTCTGGCTCGGTGAGTGCTACTTCGCCGAGAAGAACTACAGCGACGCGATCCGCGCCTACGACAAGGTGGTCAAGGAATACCCCAAGAGCGAAAAGGTCAGCAGCGCCTGGCTCAAGATAGGCATGGCCTTCCTGGAGTTGGGCGACAAGGACGCAGGGAAGGTCGCCCTCAAGAAAGTGATCAAGGACTATCCACAGAGCAACCAGGCGCAGATCGCCCAGCGGAAACTCGCCCAGCTCAAGTAACGCTGTAGTGCTCCTGCCCCGACCGGTGGGGCGTCGCGACGGGTTATTGAAAAACTCAGCGGGACAGACGCGACCTTGCTGCGGGCGATAACGTCTCTCCTTTCGTTCCGAGGGCTTCGGCCCGGCCACCGCGAGCCCTGCCTTGGCGGGGTCGGGGAAAGGCGCCCTCTCCCTGTTCTCCTCGCTCCTTGCCAGCGACGAGCCAGGGGCTCCCCCGCCCGCAGCCGTGGCTGTGACAAAGGCCTATCGCATTTACTTCAGAAGAGCCATCATCGCCCACCCTTTCGGCGCTGTGTCTCCGACCGGCTTCGGGGTGGTTGAAGACCGGCTCACCAGGGAGGCTCCCACGGTTCCCCGGAAGGCCCCGCCTCTTTTTCTTCCCCTTCGCTGTATCCATTCCCGGCCTTCTCACCGGACCTGACAAAGGTCTCGACTCCCAGGCGTTCTCCATCCGTCACAAACGTGATCGCCCCATGGATGTCAGTTCGGTAGGTGCGGACATTCAGATGGCGATACCGTTCCCACACCTGCGGCGAAGGAAAGCGAAAGGGATTCCCGAAACCCACGGAGAAGACAGCCATCTGCGGTCGGAGTCGTTCCAGGAAGGAGATGGTGCTGGAAGAACGGCTTCCGTGATGAGGAACCAGGAGCACCTGGGAGCTTTCGAACCCCGGCAAGGTCAGGAGCCGTTCCTCGGCTTCCCTATCGATATCCCCGGGGAAGAGGAAGGAGATCTGCTTGTAACGGAGCTGAAGAACGAGAGAGAGTTTGTTGTGATCGGCGTAGGTATAGGTGTCGTTTCCGCGGTGGTCATCGGGCGGAGGGTGGAGTACCCTCGTTTGCAGGCCTTGGATCAGACGGGGAGCCGAAAACGCACGAGGATCGAGGATACGTATTCCTCTCCGGGCCAAGGTCTCCAGGAGGCCGAGGCAGTCGGGATCCGGGGTCGGGATCCCGGGATACCAGAACTCCTTGACCGGGAACTGGGCGGCAATGAACGCGAGGCCACGGAAATGGTCCGGGTGGGCGTGGCTGAGGATCATGGCATCGAGGCGGTGAATCCGGCGATGCCAGAGGTACGGCGCCACCACATTGCGGCCCACGTCGAAAGGGGAGCCGGGAAAGCCGCCGCCATCAATCAGCAAGGCCCCCCCTTCAGGAAGCTCCACGACCGCGGCGCTCCCCTGGCCCACATCAAGAAAGGTAACCCGAAGAGGGGAGATGGAAGAGGGTAGGGTGATCCGGTGGATCAGGAGGACGAGGCAGCCGGCTACCAATAGACCGGCCCGACTCCAGGCCAGGAGTCTCGAGCGGGAAAAGGGAAGCAAGGGGATGATGAATAGGATGTAGGACAGCGTCACTTGCCACAGCCCTATCGTACCGGGCCAGAACGTAGCCCAGGAGTGGCTGCCGATGAAGGAACTGAGCCCGAGAACGATCTCGAGGCCGAGGGCTCCGATGGTAAGGACAAATCCCGCGATCTCCGTGGAAAAGGGCAGGAGGAGGAGCGCCAGGAGTCCGGCCGGTTGCACCAAGACGGCGACGATGGGGACAACAATGAGGTTCGCCGGGATCCCGAGCAGGGGGAAACGGTGGAAGTAGTAGATGACGAGCGGTGCGGAGGCGACGGAGGCAACCAAGGTGACGAGGGCAAACTGGTACAGGTAACGGGCGGCTTTACGCCAGCGCTGCTCCTGGTATTCTTTGAACCACGACGGAAGCGGGAGCCTCGGCGGTACCCAGATGAGCGCAGCGACTGCGACGAAGGAAAGCTGAAAGGAGGCACTGAAAAGGTCCTGGGGTGTCACAGCGAGGATGAGGAGAGCGGCAACGGCGAGGAAGTTCAGGGAATCCTTGGGTCGCTGAATGAGGAGAGAGAGGGTGACCACAGCGAGCATGAGGGTCGCGCGCAGGACCGGTACTTCCATGCCGGTGAGCATGGCGTACACGACGGCAACCGGGAAGGCCGCCAGGCTCGCCACCGGGCTAACCCCCCATCGCCCCGCCACCGAAGCGAGGCGGGCGAGGCCGCCGCGGAAGATCAGAAAGACAAGCGCGGCAACGAGGGCTAAATTGAAGCCGGAGATAGCCACGAGATGCCCCAACCCGGCGGCATAGAGGTACTCCTTGGTGACCTCGTCGAGGGCGTAGTCGTCGCCGAGCACCAGGGCCCGGAAGAGGCCGGCGAGGTCCGGGGGCAGCCAGGCATCGAAAAAGGCACGGGACGTGGAGAGAATCTGGGCCAGCATCCCTCCCCACGGGGGTGATGCGGGGTCATCCAGGGCGATGAGCTGGGTATCCGATCGTACCGTACCCTGGACCCAGATACCCTGGTCGGCAAGGTACCGCCGATAGTCAAAGGCCCCAGGATTGTTGAAATTACGGACCGGTCTC
Organism: Deltaproteobacteria bacterium; assembly: GCA_017861095.1. Classification (GTDB taxonomy): domain Bacteria; phylum Desulfobacterota; class Syntrophobacteria; order BM002; family BM002; genus JAGFXI01. The sequence goes on from JAGFXI010000011.1 coordinate 2,830, forward strand.
ATGACGACTCGACCAATGAATCGTTGACCGACCGGCCACTCTTTCTGGCAGGAGGTGATGGTGAGCAAGAGCCCACCCGAAACGGGCTGCATGGCATCGCCCACCCGGCACTGCTCGAGGTTCACCATCACTCTGGTCTTGTCGGGATAGCGCTTGGGAGGAGAGCTGATCCGCGCCATGACCGTCATCTCCTGCCGTTGCGAGAGGTTCGGCAGGCCCGGCGGGGGTCGATCCGGGTTGGGTGCGCTGGAGATGGCCATCGCCCCAAGGGTGAGAAAGAGCAGGTGGGGGAGGAGCAGCGCGCCTTTATTCCGGCTCGTTCGCCAGGCAAGCCAGAGGAGGAGGATGGTTGCGACAACGGCGATGGCCACAGGCTGCAAGGCAGCGTGGCGGCCGAGGACGATCCCGGCGCTGAAGCTCACGAGCAGGTGCAATGCCGGTCGGTGGACGGATGCCATGTGCGCCTTAGGTTGTGCGACGGAAGATGTGAGCCTACTCCTTCGCCCTCTCGATTTTCGCCCCGAGTGCCGAGAGCTTGGTCTCGATGGCCTCATATCCCCGGTCCAGGTGATAGACGCGGGAGACTTCGGTAACGCCGTCGGCGGCGAGGCCGGCTAGGATCAGGGAGGCGCTAGCTCGGAGATCGGTGGCCATGACCGGCGCCCCCTGGAGTTTCGGACGACCGCGAACGATGGCGGTGTTCCCCTCGATGTGAATGTCGGCACCGAGCCGTCTTAGCTCACTCACGTGCATGAAGCGGTTCTCGAAGATCCCTTCGGTGATGATGCTCTGGCCCTCGGCGAGGGCCATCATGGCCATGATCTGAGCCTGCATGTCGGTGGGGAATCCCGGGTAGGGCATGGTCTTCACATTCACCTCATGGATCACCTCCCCGCCCACGGCCCGGATAGAGTCATCGGTCAAGGTGAACTGCATGCCCGCCTCTTCCAGCTTCCGCATCACCGCCTCCACGTGTTCCGGGCTGCAAGGCCCCAACGTGACATCGCCCCGGGTGATTCCGGCGGCGACGAGATAGGTTGCGGTCTCGATGCGATCGGGCATGATGGTGTGGTCCATGGGGCGGAGCTCCCTGACCCCCTCGACGGTGATCACCGGACTCCCGGCACCATCGATGTTCGCCCCCATCCCCGTGAGGCAGGTGGCGAGGTCCACCACTTCGGGTTCCCGAGCGGCATTCTCGATCACGGTCCGGCCTTCAGCGAGGACCGCTGCCATCATGAGGTTTTCGGTGCCGGTCACAGTGGGGATGTCCAGATGGATACGGCTTCCCGCCAGACGGGGCGCCGTAGCCTCCACGTAGCCGTGGCGGAGCTCGATCTTGACGCCAAGCCGTTCCAGCCCTGTTAGGTGGAGGTTTATGGGACGGGCGCCGATGGCGCAGCCGCCGGGAAGAGAGACCCGCGCCTCTTTGAAGCGCGCCACCAACGGCCCGAGAACCAGAACGGAGGCACGCATAGTCTTAACGAGATCGTAAGGGGCCTCGAAGCTATCGAGGTCGTCGGTGTGAATGCAAAGGGGTTCACCCTCCTCAAAAGTGGCGCCCAGGTGGTAGAGGAGAGTCTTGGTGGTGCGGATATCGCGCAGGCGAGGGAGATTGCGGAGTCGGTGAACACCGCCGCAGAGGAGCGTTGCAGCGAGAATGGGGAGCGCTGCGTTCTTGGCGCCGCTGATCCGCACCTTGCCTTGGAGGGGCCGGCCCCCTTCGATGAGGATCTTATCCATGCGATCTCCTCAGATCAGTCGCGAGCGGGCGGCCTCTTCCGGATCAGATCACTCTGTGGGCCAACCCGTCCTTGTTATTCATCTTTGCACATCCAGGCTTCCGACTATCTTCTCTGAGCTATCAGCACCCTGTCAATGGCGCTGTAATCTTTGAGCATATGCTGGCCCCGGTAGCGGTTGGTACGGGAGACGAGGGCGCCCACCACCTCGGCCTGTCCTGCGCCCATCTCCAGGGCCAGGATCCCTCCACTGCGGAGGAAATCCGGCGCTTGGTCGATGATGGCCCTGATGGTCTGCAGGCCGTCCTCTCCTCCATCCAGGGCATAGCGAGGCTCGTAATCGCGAATCTCCCGCGGGAGGAGGGAAAAGTCGGAACTCTTCACGTAGGGCGGGTTTGTGACCACCGCGTCGAAGAGGGTGCGGCCCAGTCCGCAGAAGAGGTCCATGCACAAAAAGAGTATACGCTCCGACACCTGGTGGCGGCGGGCGTTATCCCTGGCCAGCTTGAGGGCGGCCAGGGAGAGGTCTCCCGCTACGACTACGGCCTTTGGCAGCTCTCGGGCCGCGGCGACGGCGATGGCTCCGGAGCCCGTTCCCACGTCCATGAGGCGCATCTGCCTCGCCCCGGTCTCGCGCGCGAAGTCGAGGAGCGCCTCCACCAAGAGTTCGGTTTCAGGCCGCGGGATGAGCACATCGGGGGTGACGGTAAGGGCGAGAGACCAGAACTCTTGGGTCCCGGTGATGAATTGAACCGGCTCCCGGCGCAGTCGTCGCTCCAAGCATCTCGAGAAGCCTTCGAGCTCCTCGGCCTCGAGGGGGCGCTCGGCGTTCAGGTAAAGGGCGAGACGGTCCAGACCGAGCACATGGCCCAAAAGCAGCTCGGCCGAAGCGCGGGGCTCCGAGATATGATGGTTCTTGAGGTGGTCGGCGGCTCTCCGGAGGAGACTCAGGACGGTTTCAGGCATGTTGCGACGGCGCCAGTGCCTCTGATTTGAAATGGGCGATAAGGGGATCGATAAGGCTGTTCAACTCTCCCCCGAGAACCTCCCCGAGCCGATAAAGAGTGAGATTGATGCGATGGTCCGTGACCCGGTTCTGCGGGAAGTTGTACGTCCGGATCCGCTCGCTGCGATCACCGGTTCCCACCTGACTCTTGCGATCCTCGGCCAGCTTGCTCTGTTGCTCCCGGACCATCATGTCCTTCAGCCTTGCCCGCAAGACCTTGAGGGCCTTGGCCTTGTTCTTGTGTTGCGATTTTTCGTCCTGGCAGGTCACCACCAAGTTGGTCGGAAGGTGGGTGATGCGCACCGCCGAGTCCGTGGTGTTCACGCTCTGACCGCCGGGACCTGAGGAACGGAACACATCGATCCGCAGTTCATTAGGCTCGATGTGCACCTCCACCTCTTCGGCCTCAGGAAGCACGGCCACCGTGACTGCGGAGGTGTGGATCCGGCCCTGGGCCTCGGTAGTGGGGACACGCTGCACCCGGTGTACGCCGCTTTCGTGCTTGAGGCGACTATAGGCTCCTCTTCCGGAAAAGGAGAGGATGAGCTCCTTGAACCCCCCGATCCCTGTGGAGTGGCTATTGAGCACCTCCATCTTCCACCCCATGGACTCAGCAAAGCGGGTATACATGCGTGCCAGGTCCGCGGCAAAGAGGGCTGCCTCCTCACCGCCGGTGCCGGCCCGGATTTCCAAGATTACGTTCTTTTCGTCATTCGGATCCGGGGGGGTCAGGAGCTCTCTGAGCTGCTGCTCCGTCGCCTCGATATCCGCCTGGAGTTTGCGGTTCTCTTCCCGGGCAAGCTCCCGGATCTCCTGGTCCGGATCGTCGAAAAGCTCCTTGTTCTCTTCGAGTTGCCTCGAGAGTTGTCGGTACCTCCTCAATGTCTGGACAGACGGGGCGAGTTCACTGTGCTCCCTGGCGAGGCGCTGGTATTCCCTCTGGTTAGCAATGGTCTGCGGATCGCTGAGGGCCTGCTCGAGCTGGAGGTATCGCTCCTCTATCCCCTGGAGTTTGTCGAACATGGACGGTTACCCCGTGCTCTCGGGTCTGTACCCAGTCTCAAGGGTCAGTGCCCGAGTAAGGGCGCAGAGGCCGATCTCCACCTGATCGTCGCTTGGTTCCCGCGTCGTAAGTCGCTGGAGCCACAAGCCGGGTTGCACGAGCCAGCGGATCACAGGATGGGGCGCGGCTCTCCCGGTAAAGCGGATCCATTCATAGGAGAGTCCCGCGATGGGAACGAGGAGCAGGATCTTGGCCACGATGTAGATCGCCGTTCTCAATGCCGTGGGCAAGCTGGGAAGACGAGGGAGCACCGGGAAGACCAGAGAGAAGAGCACAATGCTGAACACGAGAACCATGAGGAGGAAAGCGGTACCGCAGCGGGGGTGGAGGGTGGAGTGCTTCCGCGCGTTGGCCACCGTAAGGGTTTCCCCGGCTTCGTAAGCGTAAATCGATTTGTGTTCCGCCCCATGGTACTGGAACACCCTCCGAATGTCCTTGGAAAACGAGATGGTCCAGAGGTAGAGGAGGAAGAGCACTACCTTTATCACGCCATCGAGGGCATGGAACGCCAAGCTCTCCACCGAGAACAGCCAAGGTCCGATCTTACCGATCCAAAGGGTGACGAGATGCGGAATGACGACAAACAGGGCGATGGCCAGGGCAAAGGCGAACCCGATGGTGAGACCGAGGGCCCAGGAGCTAAGCTCTTTGTTTTCCTCGTCCAGGGCCTGGGAGGCGGAAAAGGAGAGTGCCTGGATCCCATTTGCCAAGGTCTCGAAAAGAATCACTCCGCCCCGGAGTACAGGCCACTTGAGAAAGGGATAGCGCTCGGATAGGGGAAGCCACCTGGTCTCCTTGTAGACGATCTCGCCCCCGGGACGGCGCACCGCCACGACGAGGGCGTGAGGCGAACGCATCATCACACCCTCGAGCACCGCCTGGCCACCTATTCGGATCGGTCCACTCATAGGAGACGAATGGAAAGACACGAACGACCGCAGGCTGAGCCTTCACTCGACCGAACTCCCTGCGGTCGTCGGTCGTTCGCGCCCTGCCCTAGTTAGGTGTTCTTTTCCGCCGACTCTGCAGCGGTATGCTTCTCGTACTTCTTGAGAAACCGCTCGATTCGACCGGCAGAATCGACGAGTTTCTGCTTCCCGGTGTAGAAGGGGTGACAGCGCGAGCAAATCTCCACGCTGATGCTCTCCTTGGTGGAGCCGCTCACAAATTCGCTCCCGCAATGACACCGAAGGGTACTCTGATGATAGGTGGGATGAATGTCTTTCTTCATAGCCTTCCTCTCATATGTGCCTCCAGGCAGACAGGACCTTGCCTGTCTCCCCCTGACCCGGTGAGAGCAAACCAAGCATAGTAAAATAGCTAAAATCTAGATTTCAATCAAGAGATTTCTTGACGTGAGGGCCAGGGGGGTGAGCAAATCGCTGCCGCTCTAAGCCCCTCTCGCCAAAGGACGAGAAAGGCTGTATCCAGCTGGCTTCGCCCCATTTCTTCTTCGTGAGGACGGATCTCTTGGAGTCGTCCTCCCGGCGGAGGGGGCTTAAGCGTTCATGGAGTCGAGAAAATCCGCGTTATCCTTGGTCCCTTGCATTTTGTCTAGGAGAAACTCCATCGCGTCCACGGGGTTGAGGGGCGACAGGAGCTTGCGGAGAATCCAGATGCGGTTCAGATCCGGGGCCGGGATGAGGAGTTCCTCCTTCCGGGTACCGGAACGGTTGATATCGATGGCCGGGAAGATACGGCGGTCGGCGAGCTTACGGTCGAGGACGATTTCCAGATTGCCGGTGCCCTTGAACTCCTCAAAGATCACCTCATCCATGCGGCTCCCGGTGTCGATGAGGGCGGTGGCGATGATGGTGAGGCTTCCCCCTCCTTCGATGTTTCGGGCCGCGCCGAAGAACCGTTTTGGCCGATGCAGGGCGTTGGAGTCCACGCCGCCCGAGAGAATCTTGCCGCTAGGGGGCACCACCGTATTGTACGCCCGTGCGAGACGGGTGATGCTGTCCAGGAGGATGACCACGTCCCGCTTGTGCTCAACAAGGCGCTTCGCCTTCTCAATCACCATTTCCGCAACCTGAACGTGACGCTGGGCCGGCTCATCGAAGGTGGAGCTGACTACCTCCGCCTTGACCGAACGCTGCATGTCGGTCACCTCTTCCGGCCTCTCATCGATGAGGAGGACGATGAGGTAGATGTTCTTGTGGTTCGTGACGACGCTGTTGGCGATGTTCTGGAGCAGCATGGTCTTGCCGGTTCGCGGCGAGGCGACGATCAGCCCCCGCTGGCCTTTACCGATGGGGGTCAGAAGGTCCATGATCCGGGTGCAATAGTTGGTAGAGCTTGTCTCGAGACGAATCCTTTCATTGGGATAGAGGGGAACCAGGTTGTCGAATAGGATCTTATCTCGGGTACTTTCCGGATCCTCGTAGTTGACCGCCTCCACCTTGAGGAGAGCAAAGTAGCGCTCGCCCTCCTTGGGAGGACGGATCTGCCCGGACACAGTGTCTCCGGTTCTCAGGCCGAAGCGGCGTATCTGGGAGGGGGAGACATAGATATCGTCCGGCCCGGGCAGGTAGTTGTAATTCTGAGCTCGGAGGAAGCCAAACCCGTCCGGCAGCGTTTCCAGCACACCCTCGGCATAAATGAGGCCGTTCTTCTCCGTTTGTGCCTGGAGTATGGCAAAGATCAACTCTTGCTTCCGCATGGTACTCGCACCTTCAACAGCATACTCCCGGGCCATGCTCATCAGTTCCTTGATATTCTTGTCTTTGAGTTCTACGAGATTCATACGTTTTCCTCCGCCGATGATCTGCGACGGATGCTCCTCCTTTCCTTGTCTTCTTTGGCAGTTGTCTCAGTGTTGCAGGCAGCCCACGTGCCGCTGAATTCTATACTTTCGCCATGGTTTACGGCAGCACACCCACTGGACAGAGGACTAACTGGTAAGCTTCGGTGATAAAGAGATCACTTCGAATGAGGCCCACATCAATTATCGTCGCGGTAGCCTGGAGCCCGCCGATGTCTCCTTGCACTTATGTGCGCGCGTCAGGACACATGGTGCCGCTGGTGACGTTTCGCTCCCCTCGCCACCTTCAGAATCCGTATCGTCTCTCTTGCAAAATTGTTGCCAGGAATCAACGACCTCGGCAAGGGCCACTGGTTCCTTACAGCCGGGGCTCAGAAATAAGACGTTGGGAAAACTCCTTAGGTAGGTTCACATGAAGGCCGTCGGTACAGGCAACTCCCAGCAGTAATCTATCGTAACAAGCCCAGGCAGTCAAGCCCCTTTTTCTCCCACGCTCGAACTCCAGTCGCCTGGGTGCCTTGCTTTTTCTTCACTGCGAGGGCGGCCCCTTCGCCAAACACTAGAATAGGTCCCCGCCGAAGCCGGAGTCCATGGGAAGCACTCTGGGTCGTTCTCCCTCACCCTCGGTACCGCTGCCCGCAAGCTTCTCCTTGCAGACGACCGCCAGTGCTTCGATCTCCTCACGGCCCTTGGGTTCCAGGACATCCTCATAGCCATTCAAGACTCCCTGGAAGCGAGCGAGGGCGGCTCGGTAGTGCTTGGACTTGTAATAGAAGCGTCCCACATATACTTCATGATCCGCAAGATGCTGGCGGCAGAAACGGACTTTCTCCATCGCATTCTCCTCGTAAGGAGAACGGGGGTGTGACTTGAGAAGTCGTTCAAAGGCCAGAATTGCCTGATGGGTTGCTGTCTGGTCTCGATCGATGGTGAGGAGCTGGCGGTAGTGGCACTCACCGATCTGGAAGAGCACATAGGGGATCGCCTCGTTCTTCGGGTGGAGTCGAGCAAAATCCTCGTAAGCACTGATCGCCTCAGGATAGCGCTCGTTGTTGAAGTAGGCATCGGCGAGTTTGAGCTCCGCAAGGATGGCATACCGACTGTAGGGGTAACGCTCTTTCAGAAGCGAGAAGGTCTTGATGGCGTCGCTATAGTCTTGCCCGTCAAACTGCTCTATGCCTTGGGAGGCCAGCTCTTCGGGACTCCTCACCCGTTCCTGTTGGAACCAGGCGCACCCGGCGAGGAGAGCGCCGATCCAAAAGAGAACCCAGACGTGGAAACAGGAGCGTACTCGCATCATACGGCTCTCCTCCAAGGTCTCCAGGCTGATGTCTCATGCGAGGTTTACCGGCGATGCCCGACAAGGTGAATGGCAAGAAGAGAAGGACTGGCAATACCGCGGACTGGCGTGCACCGGCATGGGAAACGCCGTGCGACTACCTGCTCCCTTACTTCAGACGACCTTCTTGATGGCCGCATCGATTTGGGACTTCGACACTGCGCCAGTGATCTGTTCGGAGATCTTCCCTTGCTTGAAAAGGATCAAGGTCGGGATGGCGCGGATGCCGTACTGACTTGGCGTCTTGGGGTTCTCATCAACGTTGCACTTGCCCACCTTCAGCTTGCCGTCATACTCCGTAGCCAGTTCCGCAATAACCGGAGCGATGGCCCGACAGGGTCCGCACCATGGGGCCCAGAAATCCACGAGAACCGGCATGGTTGACTTCAGCACTTCCGCCTCGAAGCTAGAATCGGTAACCTCGAACATGTTCTTTTCCGCCATGAGCTCTCCCCTTGGGGTTGGTCCAGGCCAGCAGACTCGTCTCGGCCATGCGCTACCTTAATCTAGTCACTCTCCCCTTGAGCGGTTGATATAAACACAGCGATCGCGGTTTGTCAACGACAAGGTAGCGTCGGAGGGCTGTCGGCCCGTTGAATCTCGGGGTTGGGAGGGATGTAGCCAAGGCAAAGAAAGATCACCGTGGGTTTTCGCCTTGACAAGGCAGCGCTCTCCGGAGAAACTAAAATCGCGTGGGGGCTCCGACGAGTCGACAGGCGCATCTTCCTTCAGTGTATGGCGCGTAACGGCAAGAGTCACTATCTCTGTCAGCAGTGCGGATTCCGCGCTCCCAAGTGGCTAGGACGCTGCCCCGGCTGCGGCCAGTGGAACACCCTTACGGAGGAGACCCTGGCCCGAGAGACCCTCGCCGCGGGGAAAGATCTACCCAACCCGGTAGCGCCGGAACGGATCGAGGGAGTCCTTTCGGAGGAGCCGGGGAGGCTCTCGTCGACGATCCGGGAACTGGATCGGGTCCTCGGAGGCGGAGTTGTGTGGGGATCTGCGGTCCTGATCGGCGGTGACCCGGGAATCGGGAAATCCACCCTCTTACTTCAGGCCCTCCATGGGCTCGCCGTACCTGGACGGTCAGTGCTCTACATCTCCGGTGAGGAGTCGACCCAGCAGATCAGAATGCGTTCACAGCGGTTGGGGTTGAGTGCTTCAGATCTCTATGTGGCGGCGGAAGCGGCGCTGGAGAATATCCTCCTCCTCGTAGAGCAGGGTAACCCGGCCATGGTGGCGGTGGACTCCATTCAGACCATCTACAGCGTGGATCTCGAATCAGCGCCCGGAAGTGTGAGTCAGGTGCGCCACTGTGCCGGTCGTCTCATCCAGGAGGCGAAGAGAAGAGGTCGTCCCACGTTCCTCGTGGGCCATGTCACCAAGGAAGGGGCCATCGCCGGCCCGCGGGTGCTCGAACACATGGTGGACACGGTCTTGTACTTCGAAGGTGACCGGGGCCATTCTTTTCGCATTCTTCGGGCCACCAAGAACCGCTTCGGCTCGACCAATGAGATCGGCGTCTTCGAGATGAAAGATAGTGGCCTTCATGAGGTCAGCAATCCCTCGGCGCTTTTTCTTTCCGAACGGCCTGTGGGTACGCCGGGTTCGGCGGTGGTTGCCGCCATGGAGGGATCTCGCCCGATTCTCGTTGAGCTCCAGGCGCTTGTATGCCCCTCGGGCCTCGCTCTACCCAGGCGGACGACAACGGGGATCGATCACAACCGCCTGGCCTTCCTGGTGGCCGTTTTGGAGAAGAAGGTCGGACTCTCATTGAGCCAACAGGATATCTTCGTGAACGCCGTCGGTGGGGTGCGAATCGACGAGCCCGCGGTGGACCTGGCTATTGCCAGTGTGGTGGCGTCCAGCCTTCTCGACCGGATTGTCGACCCCCAGACGGTGCTCGTTGGCGAGGTGGGACTGACCGGAGAAATCCGAGGTGTCGGGCGTGGGGACCTTCGGGTAAACGAGGCGGCGAGGCTTGGATTCAGTCGCTGCGTGCTACCGAAGGGCACCGTCGATCGTGTGCCGATCCCGAGTGGTGTCGAGCTCGTCGGGGTTGGGTCTCTTACCGAGGCTCTCGAGGTGGTGTTTAGGTAAAGGATTCTGCGGAACTTGCCCTTCCTCACACGCCTGAAGGCCTACCACATCTTGGTCAAGAGGGAGACAAAAACTCTTAAGCGCTGACGATTTTCCCTACATGAGACCAGCGGTCGCCGCCCGGGTAGCCTTGAGCAACTCGGGCACGTTTGCGGCGCGAGCGGTCTCGAAGACCGCCTTGATCGTTCTTCCACTCTCGACCTCAACGAGCCATACATCGAGGCGTACCGTGTCGCCTATGGCCTGATAGCCGCGAAAGACCATAAGGATCGCGCCCACCAGCTTCCCGAGCCTGAGTCGGGTAGAGTCATCTACCAAGGATGTTGTGCCGAGCTTGAGCTCCTTAAGGACAAGCCGTAACCGTTCGCGCTCCACTACGGTGTAAGTGCCCTTTTGCCTGATGGTCTCGACGATCTCGCTGGAGAGAAGCTTGCCTAGAATCGGCGAGGCTTTGGTTAGGGAACCAACATCTGAGATGATATACTCCGTTTCGGGGAGAGGCAGAGGGAATTCCCGGCGGGACTGAGACTCAGCTCACCATGGACCGGGAACGGGGTAGAGAGGACCAGTGCAAGGAGCAACCCGAGTCGCGCCGCGGTCATGACAGTGCGTCCACCTCGCAGAGGACGACGGTGATATTGTCATATCCTCCCGCCGTCTTGGCGAGTTCGATCAGCCTGTCACCCTTTTCGGCACAGGTCAGAGGGGAGCTGAGTACTGCGGCGATGGCCGCCTCGTCCACCATGTCACTCAGCCCATCCGAGCACAGGAGGAAGACGTCCCCAGGCTGGATCTTCCCCTTGAGGAGATCGACGCCGAGGTTATCGTTCACTCCCACGGCTCTCAGCAGCACGTTCCTCAGCGGATGCTTCTTGGCTTCGGCGCTCGTGATCAGCCCTTGATCGAGCTGGTCCTGGATGAGGGAGTGATCTCGGGTGAGCTGTCGGAGCATGCCGTCTCGGCAGAGGAGCGTTCTACTGTCGCCCACGTGCCCGAGGAGGCACGACTCACCGACAAAGGAGAGCAGCTCAGCGGTGCAGCCCATGCCCCCGTGGTGAGGATGCTTGCTCACGTGTTCCCGAATTCGATCATGGGCGAGGGTGAAGGCCCGCCGCACCAGGTCGAGGCGTTCGGCCTCCGAGGCGGCCTGGGTGGTCGAGAAGATCTCGACGGCGGCATCGGCGAAGATGCGGCTTGCCAGCTCACCGGCCGCCTCGCCGCCCATGCCGTCAGCCACGAGAAAGAGACTGAACTCAGGCATGACCACGAAGGTGTCCTCGTTTTCTGCGCGCCTGAGCCCGTTGTCTGATTTTCCGAAGCATCTGAGTGTTGGTGGCATCATAGGTGAAGTACGAGGTGGAGTCCGAGAAGCGCCCCAGCAGCGCCCGCACAGATTACCATGTTTCACTCAATTCAACAAGGATCACTCATTTTCTGTCACAGCAACTTGCCCTTTCCTCTTCCCCTCCCTTGGTGTACACTGCGACTCCCTGGTGACCAGTGATTTCTTCAGACGGAGGCATGGTATGTCTTCTCCTACTGGAATCTTTCAGATGGCGATTCTCCTCGTTCTCGCCGTCGCCTGTGCAGGAGAGAGAGGTGGGACCGGACGGGGAGGCGACGGCGAGAGTCGGACAGGTGTGGATAGCAAGATTGGCGTCACGGGGGAAGGGGAGCGGCGCTACGCTCCAGGGGAGGTTCTCGTCAAATTCCGGGACGGGACCGACGCGGGGACGATTGCCAGCATTCAGCGCGAGGTTCATCTGGAGACCGTCAGGGTGGTCTCGAGCCCCAATCTCTTCTTGATGAAGATCGTGGACGACACCTCGGTGGAAGAGACGGTGCAGCGACTCCAGAGGTACCGTGAGGTGGTCTACGCCGAACCGAACTACGTGAGACGAATTCAGTGAGAGAAAGGGTGCCGATGGGTAAGAGAACGGTCCGCGTCCTTCTGGTGGCCTTTGTCATGGTATTGCCCCTGTGGGGGGCCGCCAGCGACCTGGGGTTAGGCAAGGGAGCCTTTCGAGGGGGCAGGCCCGACTACGCGCCTGGTGAGCTTTTGGTGAAGTACAAACCTGCGGCGCGGACGCAAACCGCAGAATACTTCCGGCAGCGCCGGGGAGTCTTGACTCTTCACACCTTTCCCGATATCGGGGTCCATCACGTTAAGCTTCCGACGGATATGACCGTGGAGGAGGCGCTGGACCTCTACCGGAACGATCCTGACGTCGAGTATGCGGAACCGAACTACTATCGGTACACAACGGCCACGCCAAACGATACCAATTACCAGACTCTTCTCTGGGGCATGAATAACACCGGGCAGACCACATGCCCTCCCGAGGGAACTGTATGCCCTCCGTATCCAGCATGTGTGACCGGGACCCCCGGAGCGTCCATCAATGCGCCGAATGCCTGGGATGTGAGAACGGACTGCACCTCGGTGACGGTCGCCATCATCGATAGCGGCGTGGATTACAACCATCCTGATCTGGCGGGGAACATTGCCTCCGGGGGATACGACTTTGTCGATAATGACAACGCTCCCATGGATGCCGAGGGCCATGGGACCCACGTGGCGGGAACCATCGGGGCAGTGGGGAATAACAGCCGGGGCGTCACCGGGGTTTGCTGGACCGCCAAGTTGCTGCCTCTCCGGGCCTTTGACGCTTCAGGCTCCGGCGCCGTGAGCGACATCATTTCCGCCATGGTGTATGCAGGCAACTATGCGGCTACCAATAACGCGAAGGTCGTCATCAATGCCAGCTATGGA
>JAGFXI010000110.1 GCA_017861095.1 Deltaproteobacteria bacterium
ACTGCCGACTTGTGCGGGATGGTTACGCTCAGCCCTCGTATGGCAAGAGCTCGCACACCCGCCATGCATCCGGCTATGTTCCGAACTGGGAAAGCGAGGTAGACGGCATTAATGCCGGCGGCGGCGAAGGCGGCGTTGTGCATGATCGGGCTCAGGGAGTGCCCGACCGGCCAGCCCACGACAGCATAGAGAAGCGTTCGTTGATCGATCATGAAAGAATCCTGCTCCTACCTCTCCACAATACTCTCGTCGACCTTGTAGCCGAAGTGTCTTCCCGCCTCCTCCAGGTATCCGAGCACCTCATTTCCAGGTTTGAGCTGGACCACGGAGATCGCCTCGCCGCCGGGCTGAACCAGGCGTATTGTCTCCGCATTTTGGCAGATGGTGGTCGCCTGTCCTCGCGGGGAAGCAGCCTCGACGAGCAGTAAGGGTCGACGCTCGATCTTCGCTCTTCCCACAACCAGCGGCACGGTCTGACCGGTGGCGTCCACCCCGACGATCTCGTCCCCGGAGTTAAGCTCCCCAAGGTACCTTGTCTTCCCACCGGGAACCATCACGTATGCATGCACGGCGCCGGCATTGACGCGGAATGGTCTGGGAGCCACGTAGGGATTGACGATACTCTCAGCGTGGATGAGAAAGAGGGCCTGGCTGCTGTTTCCCACCAAGGCACCCTCGCCCCGTCCCATCATGGTGCAGGTGTCGATGCAGACTCGGTCACCCATGCCGAGGGGACGAACGGCCTCGACCCTGAATCGCACCAATTCCAGGATTTGATGGGGCGTCTTCATCTCCCGGAGAATCTCTCTCACCCCGGCCGGCTCTCTCGCCGTGATCACCACCCCGTAGACCCCTTTCTCCAGAATCCCCGACGCGAGCCGTGCCGCCTCGACGGTCCCGGCTTCAACCATGACCATGTCCGCCCTGGCAACAAGGTTCTCCAGGGGTATGATGGTCCAGTCCGTGGTCTTGACGAGCACGCGCCGGCGGCGACTGAGTTCGACGATCTCCTCCTCATCCGCGGCGGATCGGACCTCCACCTCGACCACATCCCGGTCCCAGGTGAGATCACCGCCGTGAGCAACGACCTTGATGAGCCCCAGCTCCTTAACGCGCGCCACCTTGTCCGGAGCGACGACCACCGCATCGGCGCCTCCCTCGAGAGCTGCCGTAACCAGTTCCTTGTCCCAAGGATCCGCCTTGACCCATACCTCTTTCATACTGTTGGCCCTTTCCGGCTCATCTTGAAGGAAAACTGGAGTACTGGAGCACTGGAGTAGAGTACAGATACCCCGTATCCCGTGATCAGATCCTCCAGGCACCCACCACTCCAATACTCCCTTCCTCCCTCCCCCTCATTTCTTGCCCGAGTCAAGGGTCTCCCTCACCGACGCGAAGAGGTTGCCGAACGCCTGCTTGTCCTTGGTCATGATAATCTCGAGCAAGCCCCGAGCGCCCTCAAGGAACTGGGCGCTGAACTCAGCCGCAGCGGGGTTATCCATCAGAAGGGAACCGAAAAGCTCCACCGGCTGCTCCATCATGAACGTGATCCGCGCGAGCCTCTCCCTGAATGTCTCGGTGGCACACCGTGACAGGTCTGAGGCCTCGAATCCGGAGCGGCTGACCGTGAGTGCCAGGGCCAGGGTGGAAAAATGGTTGGCCCCCTGAATGAGACCCATCATACGGTCGTGCTCATCCGCATCCAGGTAAACCGGCGTGAGTCCGCGCGCCAGCAGCACCTGAGTGATCCAGGAAAGTCCGGTCTCGCCCCGGCCCGCGCAGACCACCACTCGGCCCCCGGAGTTGAATCCAGCCTCGGGACCGAGAAGAGGGTGAAGACCGACTACCTGGGCGGCCGAATGGACCAGCATTGCCTCCAGGGGAGCCTTTTTCACTGAGGTAAGGTCCATGAGCAGACCGTCTTCAGGGAGAAGCGGGCCGATCTCACGAATCACTTTCAGGGTCTCGGCGATGGGCACGGAAACGACCACCACGTCGCACCGCACTGTCATCGCCCGAGGGGTGAGCTCAGTGTCGAGATCGCTCCGGAGCACGGTGAAGCCTTGACGTTCCATGAGCTCGGCAAACCAGGAACCCATTCTGCCCGCTCCCCCAACGATACCCACCGTTGGCCCGGGATCGTGGCTGCCTTTTCCCTTGCGAAAAGAACGCAGCTTCTCCGAAGATGTACCCTGTCCTTCCACCTGTGGTTCACCTCTCATCGCTCTGCAGGTACTGCAGAACTCGATCAATGCTAACATTCTCCTGGACGATCATGCAAAGAGCCCGGACAATCTTGGTCGGATTTTGGTGCTGGAAGACGTTTCGGCCGATGGAAGTTCCCGCGGCTCCCGCCTCGATGGCTCCTTTGACCATCTCGAGGACGGCCCGATCGGACTCCATCTTGGGCCCACCGGCGATAATGACCGGGATGTGGCATCCCTCCACCACCTGACGGAACGAATCGGGGCTCCCCGTGTAGGAAACCTTCACCGCGTCCGCTCCCAGTTCGGCTCCCACTCGGGCCGCATGTTTGATCACCTGCACATCGTACTCGTTCTGGATCTTTCCGCCGCGGGGATAAATCATGGCGAGAAGCGGCATGCCCCACTCCGCGGCGTCCCGCGAGACTCGGCCGAAGTCGGCCAGCATCTCTCGCTCGTGGCCATTGCCGATGTTGACATGCACCGAAACCCCGTCCGCTCCCACTTTGACTGCCTCCTCCACCGTGCAGACCAGTGTCTTGGCATTGGGCTCCGGGGACAACGCCGTGCTTGCCGACAGGTGAATGATGAGCCCCATGTCAGGACCGCTTCGCCGGTGGCCTGCGCCAACGATGCCCTTATGGATCACCACGGCATTGGCACCGCCGTCGGCGACCTGCCTCATCGCCTCCTTCATGTCTTTGATCCCCGGGATGGGCCCCACGCTGACGCCGTGGTCCATGGGCACGATCACGGTCTTTCCCGTGTCCCGGTTGATGATCCTCTCCAGCCTGATAGCCTTGCCGATCATAACATCCTTCTCCTTCCTTTCGTGGTTCCTTGCAAAAAAGCAAAGGCCGCGGTCGCTAATCTCGTCCGCGGCCTCTGGTTGTTCGGTGTTCTCATGCTGTGCTCGCCAGGGATCGCGTGGGCGGACCATTCTGCCACACGGAGTAATAGTATCGGGCGTGCCAGCGATACCGGCCCGTGAGCTTCCTCTCTTCACTGCTCTTATGAAGCCGTTGAAACAAGATCTCGTTCATCCGCTTTGCCCCCGCAACCCCACCGGGAGCTTACCCATGATCGCCCTCGCGACCTCCTCTGCGGAGAGATGGGTCGTGTCTACCACCAGGTCTGCAGCCTGGTGATAGAGCGGGGTTCTGAGAGCGAGCACCTCCTCGATTTCCACCAGGGAATCGGACCCGGTGAGAGAAGGGCGTACTTTGCCCGCTTGTTCTTCCTTGAGCATCCTGGCTCTCAGAATCGAGGTTTCCACCTTGAGCCAGACGACAAAGCCTTTCTTCCTGAGGAGACAGACGTTCTCCTGCTCGATGACGGCGCCGCCGCCCGGCGCGATGACGAGGCCGTCCTTGCGGCACACCTCTGCGACCAGATCTTGCTCCAGCCTGCGGAAGAACTCCCAGCCTCGGTCGGCAACCAGACTCTCGATGGACGTGCCGGCATGGTCCTCCAGGAGTGAGTCCAGATCGACGAACTCCCTCCCGAGCTTGCCGGCAAGGAGTCTACCTACACTTGTCTTGCCGCTACAACGATAGCCGATGAGAACAATGTTCATGGCAACCGCCGCATAGATCGGGTCTCGGCCACCAGGGCCACTTGAACACCGCGCAAAAACAAAAAGGCCGTGAGCTCTAGTCTGCCCACGGCCTGAACCTCAAGAAAACATGGCGATCAACCCACGGGCAGACCTCCCCCTGGACAATAATAATAGGCCCGCCACGAGTGATTGCCGGTCATGATTGCCATTTCACCTCCAAGATACAAGCACTGTTAGCAGGGAATCCTCCCCTTTGTCAAGACGGAAATTTGCTCTCCTCCAGGGCAACACCTTTTTTGATGGGCTGTGTCCACCCTACATGTTGACCATCCGGGCCGGCACTGGAGGCAGGGGGCCCTCCGAAGCAAGGCGCATCCGGAGCCACTACCTTCTCCCCAAGCAAAGAAAGGCCTCCCGGACTTTGTACACCCCTCCGCTACAGGGCCGGGCCTCACTCTCTACTATCAATGACGCGACTATGCGTCCTTGCCGAGGAGTGCCCCCTGCCGTAGCCCACTCCATCGCGGCTGCCCTTCGGCGCAGCTCAGGGTCCCGAGCCTGTCGAGGGAGAAGCCGCTCCCACAGGGCGAGACCTTCGGGAGCAGTAGAATTCGCTTGACATTTTTCTCGTATGCCGTTAGATAAGATTACTATGGTACTAATCAGCCCAAAGCAGACTATTTCAGCGTCGTTGGGGAACTGGTGGTGGCTCACCTCCTGAGGGGGATGAGCCTGCCGTAAGGGTGTAGAAGAAACCAATACCGTGGGACGATCCTCCGATGGCCCCACGGTTTCTTTTTTGGCGAAGGGAAAGGCCGTGGGGCGAACGCCTCACGGCCTTTCCCTTTGGGGGGTGAACACATGAATTTTCAACCTTCCCTTTCTGAATTCTGCCGTCTTGCCGAGCGGGGCAATCTGATCCCGGTGTATCGGGAGTTCCTAGGCGATATGGAGACTCCGGTTTCCGCCTATCTCAAGGTGAGCGACAAGTCGTTCTCCTACCTTCTGGAGAGTGCCGACGGCGGCGAACGGTGGGGCCGATACAGCTTCATCGGCTATAAGCCTTCCCTTGTCGTTCAGTATCGAAATGGGTCTCTGGAACTCCGAGACGGCGGGGGTGAGAAGCATCGCATGTACGCGGACAATCCCATCTCGTCCCTGCGAGAGGTCTGTCGAAAATTCCAGCCCGTCTCTCTGGATGATCTGCCTCGATTTCAGGGAGGCCTCGTAGGCTACGTGAACTACGACCTCGCCCGGACCTGGGAGCGGCTGCCCGGCCTCATCCCGGAAAGTGGCGATCTTGCCGAGTGCCTTTTCAGCGCCGCCGAGCGGCTTATCATCTTCGATCACCTCACCCACCAGATCAGGGTTGTTGCCTTCGCCCACCTGGAAGAGGGAACTGATCCTCGAGACTCTTATTTCGGGGCTTGTCGGCAGGTGGAAGAGGCGATCGAGGAACTGAAACGGCCCCTCTCCCGCGCTGCGGAGGCGGGAGAATGTTCGCTCTCTCGCCTTGAATCCAACTTTGAGCAGGAAGAGTTCGAGGAGACCGTGCGCAGGGCTAAAGAGTACATTGTTGCCGGCGATGTGATCCAGGTGGTTCTTTCCCAGTGCTTCTCGGGGGAGCTGACCGGCGAGGACTTCCGCCTTTACCGAAGCCTGCGGAGCGTCAATCCTTCGCCTTACATGTTCTACCTCAATTTCGGGGAGGTGAGGCTGATCGGCGCATCTCCGGAAGTGCTCGTGCGTCTCACGGATGGCAGGATTCACCTTCGCCCGATCGCCGGGACGAGGCGCCGGGGGCAGACTGCCGCGGAGGACCTGGCCCTGGAGCGAGAGCTCATGGCAGACCCCAAGGAGAGGGCCGAGCACGTGATGCTGGTGGATCTGGGGCGAAACGACGTGGGGAGGGTGGCAGCCCCCGGCTCGGTCAAGGTTCCCCGGCTCATGGAGGTTGAGCGCTACTCCCACGTGATGCACATCGTCTCCGCCGTGGAAGGAGAGCTTCGGGCGGGTCTGGACAGTTTTGACGTGTTCATGGCCGCCTTTCCGGCGGGGACCGTGACGGGAGCGCCCAAGATTCGGGCGATGGAGATCATCAGCGAGCTGGAGCCTTCGTCCAGGGGCCCCTACGCGGGGGCGGTGGGCTACTTCGGCTTCAACGGCAACATGGATTTCTGCATCACCATCCGAACGATCACCATGCAGCGAAATAGGATCTCTATTCAGGTAGGCGCAGGGATCGTTGCCGACTCTTCGCCCCAGGCGGAGTACGAGGAAACCATGAGAAAGGCCGCTGCCATGTTCGGGGCCATCGAGAGGGTCAAAAACAATGGTTCTCGTCATCGATAACTACGATTCCTTCACCTACAACCTGGTTCAGCTTCTGGAGTGCCTGCAGCAGGAGGTGAAGGTGTACCGCAACGACAGGATCGACGTTCCGAGCATGCAGGCGCTGAGACCCGCCGCCCTGGTCATATCACCCGGCCCCTGCTCGCCGGCCGAAGCCGGGGTCTCCGTCGAGGCGATCCGGCATCTCGGCGGAACGGTCCCTGTGCTCGGGGTATGCCTTGGACATCAGGCGATTGCCGCGGCCTACGGCGGCAGGGTAGTGCGGGCCGAGCGAGTCATGCACGGCAAGACCTCAACCATCTTTCATGACGGCCGCTCGATATACGACGCGGTTCCCAATCCCTTCGAAGCGGTTCGCTACCATTCCCTTATCGTCGAAAAGCAG
>JAGFXI010000111.1 GCA_017861095.1 Deltaproteobacteria bacterium
GCGAGAACATCCTGCTCATCCGGGTGGACACGCCGGTGGACGAAGAGACCATCGCCGATCTGATGGAGCTCCCCAACGTCAATTCCGTGCAGCTTTTGACCATCAACTGACGAGCCGGGTAAGCTGGAGGACGACAAGGGCGGTATCCCTCTCCTATGTCCATGGATTCAACAACCACGGCCATTGCTCCCCTCGAGACGCTCTCCCCCGAAGTGATCCGCCGCCTTGACGGCGTCTTGCTCGACCTCGACGACACCTTTACTACAAAGGGCAAGATCCCCTCCTGCGCCTTCGCCGCTCTCTGGGATCTCAAGAGGGCGGGACTCAGGCTCGTCCCTGTGACCGGCAGACCGGCGGGATGGTGCGATCACATAGCCAGGATGTGGCCGGTTGATGGAGTGGTGGGAGAGAACGGAGCCTTCTATTTCTGGTTTGACGGCGGCGAGGGAAGGTTGAGGAAGCATTTCCTCGATCCTGAAGACGTGCGGGCGGGGAAGAGAGAACGCCTCCTCAGAGTACGGGATGCGATTCTCAGTGCTGTGCCCGGATGCGCCGTCGCCAGTGATCAGCCTTACCGGGAGAGCGACCTAGCCATCGACTACCGCGAGGATGTAGCCCCCCTTGGAGCCGAGTCAGTGCGGAGAATCTGCGAGCTGTTTGTGGCTCACGGCGCCACCTGCAAGGTCTCTTCAATCCACGTCAACGGTTGGTTTGGCCAGTATGATAAACTCCAGATGGCCAGGCGGCTCGTCGAGGATCGTTTCGGCATCAAGCTCGATACGTCGAGAGAGCGGTTCGCGTACTGCGGGGATTCACCCAATGATGAGCCCATGTTTCGCTACTTCCCCGTGAGTGTGGGAGTCCGCAATGTCCTGAAGTTCGCGGCCGATATGCAGTTTCCGCCTCGCTACCTCACTGAGCATGAGGGCGGCGAGGGTTTCGCTGAGTTTGCCTGTCACCTTCTGAGGCACCTCTGACGATCTCAGTCAGGACAAGATCATGCATTTTTGCGGATCCAGGACTAGGTAGAGTTCTTGTCCTTCTTCCTGGGGTAGGTGATGTGGAACCTGCACCCTGATCAGGTTCCCGTTGACGCTTACGAAAATGAAGAGAAAGTTACCCAGATACGCCTTGTGGACAATCGTACCCCTGACCAGGTTCTCCCTGGACTGAGGTGGTGCGGCAAATACTTCCACATCCTCGGGACGTATGGACGCGTACACTTTTTCCCCCGGCGTTGTCGCCATGGAGTGGGGCGTCCTACATAGCATGGTCTCGCCGAATTCGGTGCGTACGTAGACGGCATGCGCGTCATCCTGGAGAACCCGAACGACCTCCCCGGCCAGAAAGTTCATGGTGCCTATGAAATCGGCAACGAATCGATTGGCAGGTCTGCCATAGATGTCCTCCGGAGTGCCGACCTGCACCACTCTTCCCGAGTTCATGACGGCGATCCGATCGGAGATAACCATTGCCTCTGCCTGGTCGTGAGTGACATAGACCGCGGTGATGCCCATACGTCGTACCAGGCTCTTGATCTCGAATCTCATTTTCTCCCTGAGTTTGGCATCAAGGTTGCTCAGCGGTTCATCCAAGAGCAACACCTTAGGATTTCTTACGAGCGCCCGCGCCAGAGCCACCCTCTGCTGCTGCCCGCCGCTCAACTGGGCCGGATATCTCTCTTCCAAGCCTTTCAATCCCACCAATTCTAATACCTCTAGTGCCCGTTCCTTAACACTCTTCTTAGATAGCCTCTGAAGGCGCAGGCCGTACACGATATTCTTGTAGACCTTCATGTGCGGCCATACGGCATAGTTCTGGAACACCATGCCGATCCCTCTTTTCGACGGATGGACAAATCCCTCCGAGAGCATCGGCTTGCTGTCGATAACGATGTCCCCCTCCTCCGGTTTCTCCAATCCGGCGATGCAGCGCAAGGTGGTTGTCTTGCCGCAGCCGCTTGGCCCCAGAAGGGTCAACATTTCTCCCTTATTCACTTCAAGCTCTATGTGATTGACCGCCACGACGTTCTTGAAGCGCTTGAAGAGGTTCCGGATCTCTATGAATGCCATTGGCTGTGTCTCCTCAAGTCATCGCGCAGGACTAGCCTGATCTCCTACGTGCCGCCAGGACCCCAGGCTGCCTTGAGGACGCCCCCGCCGATTCTTGATATGATCAGAAGTAGGATGAAGGTGACCACAATCATTAGAAAAGCCATGGCGGCGGCGATTCCGAACTCCATGCCGCGGTGCCAGTTCAGATAGATGCCTATGGGTAAGGTCTCCCATCCTCCTCGATAAAGGAATATTGCGGTGGAGATCTCCTGAAACGCCATGATGAAAAACATCACCACGCCGACGAGCACCCCTTTGAGCAACAGCGGTAGAGATATATTCAGGAAGGTTCTCAGCTTGCCTGCCCCCGACACCTCGGAGGCCTCCTCGAGGGAAATATCCAGCTGCAAGTAAGAGGAATGGGCCATGCGCAAGAAGTACGGGAGCCGCCGCGCAAAGAGGGCCAAGGGCATAATGACCCAATGGGTGGCCAACGGAATGGCTTGCCAAAATGCCAGGAGATAACTCACGCCGACCGCCATTCCTGGGAAGGCCAGCATCAAGGTGATCACGAAATCGAGGGCATCTTTCCCCGGCACCCGGGTGCGGACAATCAGATAGGCGGCTGGAAGCCCGAAGGCGATGCCGAAAAACAGGGCCACCCCGCTGAAGACGAAGGAGTTCTTTATCAGGAGCGGGGTCTCCAGAAGTATCAGCCTGAAATTGTCGAGGGTCCAATACGTGGGAAAGGGCTCGAAGACCCAGCGTCTGGAAAAAGCGGCCAACCCCAGCACAGCCGGAATGAGGAGGACCAGGATAGCGATACAAACCATGTAGACATACGATCCTACCTTGATCAACGGGCCCGGCTCGATCACTCTTCCCTCAGAGGTCGTCCCTTTCGAGAGGCCGGTATACTTCTTCCTCTCGACCCACCACTTGGCGAGCAAAAAGAGGATAATGCAGACAGCGGAAGACACGACTACCGCCACGATCCCCATGTACTTGCGGTGCATATCGGTGAAATGATAAGCGATGTTGATGTATGCAATCGAGGGGAGATAATCCACCTGCCCCAAGATCAATGGCGTCAGCCAGTCCGTAAACGGCCACAGGAAGACGATAACGGCACCCGCAAGATAACTGGGTGTGCAGAGAGGTAGAGTGACCGTGAAAAACCTCCAAAAACCGCTCGCGCCCTCGACCTCGGCGGCTTCTTCAAAGGACGGGTCGATGTTGGTGAAGCCTGCGGAAAGACTGAGGGCGATAAAAGGGAGCATGTGCAGGGTTTGAATGCATACAAGACCGTGTAGCCCGTAGATGAAATTGATGGGTGTCTTGATCAACCCCATTTCCATGAGGAGAAGATTCACAGTGCCATACTTGCCGAAAAAGATGATAAAGGCGAATACGCCCGCATACGCAGGCAACACGATGGGCAAAAGGATGAGTGCCGTGAAAACGGTCTTCCCCCAATGTCTATATCTCGCCAGAATATACGACAGCGGCACGCCGAATATGGTGGTACTCAGGAGCACGAGTGTGCTCAGGACCAGGGTATTGCCGAAGATCTTGAGATAATAAGCGTCTTCAAAAAATTCCAGGTAATTACTGATGCCCCAGGTGCCGGTCTCGGCGATCTTGAAGCTTTCCACCACGAGAATTGACAGCGGATACACCACGAGGAACGCAATGACCGACCAGAGAAGCGTTGCCAGTAAGATATTGCCGCGAGTCATACCAGATCCTTAGCCCGCCTTGCCCAGCCGGAAGCCGGGCGTCCTCGGGTGTTCCTTCGACGAAATTCCCAACGCGACGTCCTTTGAACCGTATTCGTTACTGTCTACCAAGATGAGCGAATTCGAGGTTCCGACTATTCTGGCGGGCGGGCGTACAGCCCGCCCCTACGGGAGGCTGGTAGGGGCGGGGTCTTTCCACCGGATGCGGAGTTGATCCCCGCCCGCGACAGACTGCCTTGACCTTGCCGTTACGGCGCTGCGAGCAGCGAGCGTGCCTGGGTTGCGGCCAACCGGGCCGCCGCATAGTCGCCATTCATCTCGAACAGCTGTCTGGCTTCTCTTATCTTCGCTTCAGCCTTTGTCACCTTTAACTTCTTGGCTTTCGCGGCCTGAACCTCTCCTTCAACTTCCTCTATCAGGGACAGGCTGCTTTTCAACTCGCCCCACTTTCTGTAGATCTCGTACTCATAATAGCGGTTGACTTCATCCCACCTCTTCGTGGCGAGATCCAGGTTGTAGTCGATGAACCCGACCTTCAGATCCCAGAATGAATCAACCCCCAGCGCCTCCTTCGCGTGCTTGGCCATGGAGACCCCTTCTTTTTCCCACTGGGAAAAATTGATGTCCGTCCTGGCTGGGAAATAGCCGCCCTCCAGCACGCACTTTTGTCCCTCAATGCTGAATAGCCAGTCCAGAAAGATCTTCCCGGTCGCCTCGTTGGGAGCGTTTTTCAGCAAGGCCACTGCCTCTGGAACCAAGATCGTCTTGTCAGGGAGCAAGTCACGCACGGGGTAGCCGTCTTTGCGCGCAACCATCGCATTCATTTGCGGCTGCGCGATGCCGATGGGCACCTCGCCGCGGCCCACCATCTGGGTCGTGTCTGTACTTCCGGTGGAGAAGCGGGCTAACTGCGCCGCCAATAATCTGTTGTACGCCCAACCCTCCTTTTCTCCAAATGCCTGCAGGTGGATTTCCAGCGCTTCGTGTTGGGTGCCTGATGCATATGGCAGAGTTTGCACGATGCTTCCTCTGTAGATCGGGTCGAGCAGATCCTTCCATGTCTTTGGCGGCGGCAGCCTCAGTGCTTTCAACACCTTCTCGTTGTAGAGATTCGTAACGATCCAGGGCGCAAAGCAGGCCCAATAGCCGTCTTGATCTCTTACCTTCATGCCGTGCCAGTCGGCGGGGACCTTATCCCCGTCCTTCGGACGGTAAGGGACGATCAGCCCCTCTTTCTTCAACACCTCATGCGCTGGAGCACCTGCGCCCAAGAAAATGTCCGCATCCGGTTTGTTCCCCCACGCTCTCACCTTGTCAACGCAGACCGGCCACCCACCCGGTCGCACGAACGTGATCTCCACGTCCTTCCCATAGCTCTTCTTGTAGTACTCCTTGAAACCCTTGGTCAGGCTGTCGGATAACTCCTTGTAGACGGGACCGACCCAGCCGATCTTGTCTGCGGCTTGCGCCTCTGCCGGAAGGGCTGGCAGGAGCAACAGTGCCATCGAAAGGGCAATGACCGTTGTCGTGGCCAGGACTCCCCTTTTCATCTTGACCTCCTTTCTCATGACATTGTTGTTGCCGAGGAAACCAAAAGGGTCATGACGAGCGGAGCATGTCGGACCTGCGCGGACACCTGCTTGTGACGCGAAAAAGGCATGCCGACCGGGCAAAAACTCCTGTGACGTGGAATCTATCACAATCAAATCCTGAGGTCGATGGAATTCCCTCGAGTTGGAGCCTTCTATGGCAACCCTTGTACAGGAAATGTCCATTGTGCTAGTTTGGTGCACGCTGAGCGGCAATACTGAGAACAAACTGACAGGGAGGTAAGGCAAATGAAGAGACTGTTGAAACTGGTCTGGTTTTGGGCACCCTTGCTTACCGTGAACCTCACACCGGCCTTGGGTCCAGCCGCGGACAAGGCCGATCCAAAGGCCCTCTTCGAGGCACGGTGCTCCATGTGCCATCCCCTCAGTAGGCCTCTCGAGAAGAAGAAGACCGCTGCGGAATGGCGCGAGACGGTGACGCGGATGAAAGGACTCTCCGGGGGCAAGATCAGTGACGCCGAGGCGGAGACGGTCATCAAGTACCTGAGCGAGACGAGGGGTAAGTGAGCTAACTCGAAGGTCCCTAACCAGTTACAAGGGAGACATAATGGCCTACGCGGAAATCCAGGTCGAGGTGGATGGCCCCGTTGTGACCGTGGCCCTGAACCGGCCCGAGAAACGGAATGCCCTCAGCCTCAACCTCATGAAGGAGATGGTCGATTGCCTGAGTGCGATCGGCCGGGACGAGAAGGCCAAGGTGGTGGTACTCCGGGGTAACGGTCCGGTCTTTTCTGCCGGCCACGACATCCGCGAAATGGCAGCGGGAGATCTCCAGGCGTACCGCACCACCTTTGCGACCTGCATGGAGATGATGCTTCTCCTCCACGAAATTCCCCAGCCGGTGCTGGCGCGGGTGCACGGGATCGCCACCGCTGCCGGCTGCCAGCTCGTGGCCGCCTGCGATCTGGCGGTTGCGGCAGTTGATACCCGCTTTGCGACCCCGGGGGTGAACATCGGTTTCTTCTGCACCACCCCGATGGTGGCCCTCAGCCGGGCGGTGGGCCGCAAGAAGTCCCTTGAGATGCTTTTCACCGGAGAGTTCATCTCCGCCCAGGAGGCGCTGGTGCACGGGCTGGTGAATCGGGTCGTCCCGGT
>JAGFXI010000112.1 GCA_017861095.1 Deltaproteobacteria bacterium
CCAGCATGCCGTTACGCCCTTGCTATGACACCACAGTGCCTGGCCATGCCTACGACGTGACCTCGATCCGTCTGGCCTTTTCCGCCTCGGCCTTCGGCAAGGTCACGGTCAACACGCCATCCTTGTAACCCGCATTGATGGAGGCTGCCTTCACCTCGACCGGGAGACGGAAGCTTCGAGAGAAGGACCCATACCGGCGCTCACGGCGATGGAAGTTCTGGCCCTTCTCCTCCTTCTCCTCCTTCTTCTCACCCTTGATGGTCAGAAGATCGCCGGTCACAGTGATGTCGATCTCCTTCGCGTCCATGCCGGGAAGTTCCGCCTTCACGTGAATCTCGGTGGCAGTCTCCGAGATGTCGAAGGCCGGGGTCAAGGCCTTTTCAGAGCGGAAGATGTCCGGCAGGTCGAAACCGTCAAAGGCCCAGTCAAATATATCTCTCTCCGGACGTGTAGCGATCGAACGGAAACGTGGAATCAGCTCGAACATACGATCAACCTCCTTATAGTGTTATGTTATCTTGTCACCAAGTTGGCCAAAATGTAAGCACGACTTCCCCAACGTCAAGGGGTTGACGACCCCGGAGGCACATCGCGGAGGCGAAGGATGTTGACTGCGATGGGTGGATGGGAGGTGACAAGGAGGCAGCGGTTCGGGCGGGAAACTCCTGCAAGCTTGGAGGCGGTTGGGCCGGCCTCACTCTCCACAAACAAGGCGACTATGCGCCTCTGTGGCCTTGTCCCGAAGGCTTTCGGGGACAGAGCACTCTGCTCCGCTCAATCGCGACATGCCGGCGAGAGAGCAACACTGCCCCCTCGTCGGCACATCAGTCTCTTGCGAACAACTTCTTACGCTCTACTCGCCTCCCTTCTTCACGGTGACGAAGAAGGTTTGATTCCCTCGTTTGATGAGCAACAGAATGGATTCCCCTTGCTTGACTTTCTTCAGTTGCCGTCTGTATTCATCCACGGTCTGCACCGGCTTCTGATCCATCTCCTTGATCAGGTCACCCCGGCGCAGTCCTCCATCCTCCGCGGCACTGCCCGGCTCGACCCCAGTGATGAGGACACCCTTCTCATCCCGTGCCCAGTCGAACTGCTCTGCCAGCTCGGGCGTCAGGGTCTGTACGGAGAGGCCCAGTTCGGCCGCCACTACCTTGGTCTCCTCCTCCGCCTCCCCGGGCATGGTGCCCACCTGGACGGTGACCGTTTGCCTCTTTCCGCTCCTGATTACCTCGACCTTGGCCTTGGTGTTGGGGGCGGTACCGGCAACCACGCGACTCAGCTCGTGGGCTGAGGTGATCGCCTTGCCGTCGAAGGAGACGACGATGTCACCCCGCTCCATGCCAGCCTTTTGCGCCGGCGAGTCCTTGACCACGTCCGCCACCAGCGCCCCCTTAGTATCCTTGAGGTTGAAGGATTTGGCGAGTTCCGAAGTCACATCCTGGATGCTTACCCCCAACCAGCCGCGAATCACCTTGCCCTTCTCCAGCTGAGGCAGGATCTCCCTTGCCAGGTTGATAGGGATGGCGAAACCGATGCCCTGACCGGAGGCGACAATGGCGGTGTTGATGCCGATCACCTCGCCTTTCATATTGAAGAGCGGGCCGCCGCTGTTGCCGGGATTGATGGCGGCATCAGTCTGCAGGAAGTCGTCGTAAGGTCCAGCCCCGATCACCCGTCCCTTGGCGCTGATGATTCCCACCGTGACCGTTCGTTCCAGGCCGAAGGGGTTGCCGATCGCCATGACCCACTCGCCCACCTGAACCTTGTCCGAGTCGCCCAGGGGAGCCGAAGCCGTGGTATCCAGCTTTTTCTTGGCCCTAATAAGCGCGAGATCCGTTTTGGGATCTCGTCCCACCACCTCTCCCTCGTAGTCCTTGCCGTCGTCGAGGTGGACGTTGATCTCATCGGCGTTGGCGACCACGTGGTTATTGGTGAGAATGAACCCCTTCGCGGGGTCGATGATGAACCCCGAGCCGAGGCTGTGCTGCTTACGCTCCCTGGGCATCTGCCCAAAGAATCGCTCGAAGAAGTCGTCACCGAAGAAATCGCGGAAGGGGCCCTGTGGGCCGAAGGGTGAAGGCATGGCGCGTCTCTTCACCACTTTAGTGCTCGAGACGTTGACAACCCCGTGCTTCACGCGCTCCACCAACTCGGTAAACGAAGCTGGCGCCTGGGGGAACGGCTTCACCGTCGTATCCGCCGCCGAAACCGCCCGTTGGGCCACCGGATGAAGCAGGAGCCCCAACGCTACCAGGACAATGACCACGCTGCTCCACAGCAGGAACTTTTTTCGACCGTCTTGCGTCGCCATCTCTCACTGACTCCTTTTCTCAACAGACCGCAGGGCGATATTCCTCACGTGACTCTCTGCGCGCGATAGAGTCGCCCTGTCTCTCCTCCGCGCAGTTCGCGCACCCCTTGAGTTGACGGGGAGCAGGGCACCGCTTTCAAGCCAGGCGAAACAAATTTATTGAGTATAACACGAAGCGGGGAATGGCGAAGACTCCTTCTCGTTTTGCCCTGCGACGGTGAGACGAACTCACTCCCCCCAGCTCATCCATCGAGAACCATGAGTCCTCCGCGGTAATCCGATCGGATAATTACATCCGGGAACCTTCACCACAGCCCGCAGCGAAGGCCGTCGCCGCCCGGAAACCCTCGGGATTCCCCGCATCGAATCCCCGTCCTATGAGCTCCACGCCCAGAAGCCTCCCCTCCCGGGCGAGCGTCTGGAGCACCGGGACCTCGTCCACTTCACCAGTGAGGCGCGGCCGCCACTCCTCGATGAGGTCGAAAAAGTGCGGCAAGAATACGCCGCAGCCGAACCCCTTGAGGACCGCTCTTCCCGGCTGCAACTCAACGGGCTCGCGCCTCTTGTCCGAGTAATGGTGAACCCGAAACAGGTGTCCCGTCTCATCCGGCAGCACCTCCACGTCCAACAAGCCGACGTTGCCGAAGCACTGCAGCGCCTCCCCAGTCAAGCGCATCGCCCCGATCGTATCGAGCTCGTGTCGCGCAAAATAGGGGAGAAGCTGGCCGATCACCGGGGGCCCCTCTATCAGTACATTGTCCGGCATCACCAGAGCAAATGGCTCCCGCTCGGTGAAGTCACGGCAGTGGCTGACCGCATCGGCAACCCCTAGGGCCTGATGCTGCATGATAAAGACGAGCTCACACGGCCCGAGTCGCCCCCCCGGATACATCTCCCGGAGAACCTGCCGGATGCCCTCCTTGGCCGGGCTCACCACGACGGCAACCTGGGCGATACCGCTCCGGGCCATGCCCTCGACCGCGTGAGCGATGAGGGGTTTCCCCCCGATCTCGAGCAGCTCCTTGGGAAGATCGCCCGCGATGAGGCGCATCCTCGTACCCAGGCCGGCTGCGGGGATGATGGCCTTAGCCACCGTCATAGAGCACTCGGTACGACTCCATGGACACCTCATCCATCAGCAGGTCATAGACATCAATGCCGATCTCATCCATCGGGGCCCAGATGTCCGACCACGTGCCTTTCTTCTCGAGGAGAACTCGCAGAGTCACTTCGCTTTGGCTCCTCTTTATCGAACGGAGATCCGCTATTATCATGGTTCGGTAGGAGCCCTCCTCGAGCCACCTGCTTTGCAGATGGTGTGCCGTGGTCCGCTCCGGGTCAAGTTGATAGTTCTTCTTGGCAAACACCCGTTCCACAGCCTTCCGGAGCATCTCCTCGTTGACGTCAAAGCTCCTGGTCACCGGTCGGTTTGGCACCTGCTCCACCTCTTGCGAGAGGGGCGTGCACTGGATGATGACAAAACCGATACCGACCAAGAGGAGAATGATGATCCACCCGCCTGTCCACCATGATCCCACCTGAACTGCCCTTTCTGCCTTCTTTCCCGAGGAGTTTGACATTGACAAAGACTCCTTGGCTAATCTATGTTTTCTGAGGGCTCTCACCCCGATACGAGGCTCCCATGGACTTCACCACCGCTCGCAACCGCATGGTGGACAGCCAGCTCGTCAGCCGCGGCATCAAGGACGCGAAGGTCCTCCTGGCCATGCGGAAAGTGCCCCGCCACCGCTTCGTGGAAGAGGCCCTCATCAGTCAGGCCCACGGCGACCATCCACTTCCGATCGGAGAAAAACAGACCATCTCCCAACCATACATCGTGGCATTGATGACCGAGGCACTGGAGCTGAGAGGGGTGGAACGCGTCCTCGAAATCGGCACCGGCTCCGGGTATCAGACGGCGATCCTAGCAGAACTTGCGGAAAAGGTCTATTCCATCGAGCGGATGTACCCTCTCTCCGTCAAGGCCAGACGACTCCTGGACGAGCTGGGCTATCTCAACGTGGTCCTCAAAGTGGGCGATGGCACGCTCGGGTGGAAAGAAGAGGCCCCCTTTGACGCCGTCATGGTCACGGCCGGATCTCCCGAGGTACCCCAACCGTTGGTAGATCAACTGGCCGTGGGTGGCCGGCTGGTGATCCCGGTGGGTGACCGGTACAGCCAGAGTCTTGTCAGGGTCGCCCGGACAAAAGAGGGAATCAAGAAGTCCGATCTCGGGGGCTGTCGGTTTGTGAACCTCGTGGGTCAGCACGGCTGGCAGGAGTTGGAGTGAGGCGAAGCCCACCCATTATCGGTGTCATCGGAGCCGGGCAATGTGACCCGGCTCTGTACCAGCTTGCAGTCGATGTGGGCCGCGGGATCGCCCGTGGCGGCGCCATCCTCGTCTGCGGCGGTCTCGGCGGGGTGATGGAGGCTGCAGCTCGCGGCGCCGCCGCAGAAGGCGGTCTCACTTTGGGGATTCTCCCCGGTCCTTCCACCCAGGACGCCAACCTCTATATTCGCGTGCCCGTGGCCACCGATATGGGTCAGGCTCGGAACGTCATCATCGTCCACACCGCCGATGCGCTCATTGCTGTCGCCGGTGGCGCCGGCACCCTCTCCGAGATCGGCCATGCCCTCAAGGTTGGGAAGCCGGTGATCGGCCTCCAGACCATCCCGAACCTAATCGGGGTACGCTACGCGAGAACCGCGCCGGAGGCCGTCCAGGAGGCTCTGCGATTGGTAACAGAAGACCCGCATTCTCAGTGAGGATCCGGGTTTCCTGCCTTTTGGCCTGGTTGCGATTTTGATCAATTTTGTGCAGTTTTCTCACCATTTCTCGCCGAAAATACCCGGACCAGGACGACCGTCGGGCCCACCAGGAAGAGGATCGAGAAGACGGCCTTAACGTACAGGGTCAGGGTCTCCGACAGCCGCAGGGAGGAGTGCAGGGAGTCGGGAGGAAAGTGTTTAGAGGCAACGGCGGATCTCGCCGATGATCTCCGTCTCCGTGACGTAAGGGATGAAGAGGCGATGACGGGCTCGGGTGATTCCCACATAGACGAGGTTTCTCACCTGCCGTTCCGATTCAGCCGTTCACCGTGTGCGCCTTACGTGGTCCCGTCCTTCAAGAATGTCAATTTGTCAGGGACATCCCCAACCCCACACTCACTGGAACCGCACATCCCGCCATGGGAAAGGTCCACAACTCGGTTCTAGCCTCTTGTGAGCGTTTTAGCCTCCTCCGCAGCATCGTTTTATACTCCTGAGTTGAAGACTAAACGGTTCTCAAATGGCTTAAAATGGTCCTGCACAGCGTTATTTCATCCTCTCGAAGTTGAAAACTTCAATCCCCTCCTTTCCCTGTTGTGTCCATGTCCACTCCTGGGTCATGTGATCTCTATCTGCAAAGGTCACCACAAGTTTCTTCATATGGCCTGCATCGGGGGAAGATAAGTTAGTCACATCCACTAAATCGAAGGTTATCTTCTTGATTTCGGAAGAAACACTCTGCGAGCGCATTCTTGGCTGGTTGTGAGCGGAGCAGTAGTGAGTCATCATTAAATGATCACCATCAGGGTAGTACATGGTCACCATCTCCGATTCACCGCCCACGGCAAGCCTTTCCATTAAGGCAGAGTTATCTGAAACCAAGGTGTAGGTAACCCTCGCTGGTTTCTTATCCACAGAGGTCCCCTTCCATTCACCCACAAGCGATTTCATCTTTTCAAATTCTGGCAGGGTCTTGGCAAAACAGATTCCTACACTAAGCGCCACGACCACCAGAATGACAGCAAACCATTTGAGAAAGTCCTTGATGAGTCTCCCGCCGAAAGAGTCCTTATCAATTTCAGTCCTATTTTCCATGGCTTACTCCTTACCTCGTTGTGATTTTTGGCAAATCGGACAAACTACCTTCCAACCCTTTCGTATTTGACTATCTAATAAAAAAATAACTGTTGACATGAGAGGTTTCAAGCCATGACCTGCCCCTCAAAAACTGCTCCAGATTTTGTCATAGTGTTCTGGCACGATTTGGGCCGGGGATGAAAGAGGCAGGTATGAGTGGAAAGCGGTTTAGGGCGGAGAAGATTATTGGGATGCTGCGAGAGGCGGAGGTGGTGCTGGCCCAGGGCAAGAAGGGAGCGGAGATGTGCCGCAGCCTTGGGGCATCGACTGCCCTGA
>JAGFXI010000444.1 GCA_017861095.1 Deltaproteobacteria bacterium
GTAGGGGATCCCCGCCCGCTTCGCCGCGTGGGCCACATTTCTCCCGTTCAAGCCGAACCCGACGATGATGAGATGACCCCTCAGGGACAGGACTTCCTTGTTCCCGGGGAAGGCGAAACCGTCCTTGAGCGCGTCAGGCAACCGCAGACGTCCCACTGCGTCGGCGATCCTCGGAGCTATACCGATGACAAAGGGTGCAGCACCCATGGTCACTACCGATACTGCCAGAAAAAGCTGATACGTATGCCCCGCGAACAACCCGTACCTTGCGCCCATATCGGCCAGAATGAAGGAGAATTCTCCGATCTGTCCAAGGGTCAAGCCGGTGATGATGGCGGTGCGCAGGGGATATCCGAGGAAAACCACAGCGCTCCCTGCGAGCACGCTCTTCATGAGTATCGTCCCCCCGGCGAACAGCGTCACCCGGAACGGCTCGTGGATCAAGAAGGCGAGGTCAAGAAGCATTCCGATCGAGACAAAGAAGAAACTGCTGAAAGCGTCGCGAAAGGGGAGTATGCTGCCGAGGGCATGGTATCCGTAATCGGAGGCGGAAATGATGAGGCCGGCGAGGAACGCCCCGAGGGCCACCGACAGGCCCATGAACTGGGTGAACCAGGCGACAGCGAAACATAAAACGAGCACACTCAACAGGAAAAGCTCGCGGCTCCGCACTCTAGCAACCTGGTACAGCACCTTTGGCACGATCCACTTGGTGCTCACCACCACGAACATGAGAACGCCGACCACTTCGGTCAGGAGCAGGAGGAGCGACTTTCCGGCCACTCCGCTCCACCCTGCCAGCATCGGGATCAGCAACATCATCGGGATGCTGACGACATCCTGGAAGATCGACACTGCCAGGGCCACTCGCCCATGGGGGCTCCCGATCTCGTTTTTCTCTTGAAGGATCTTGAGAATGATCGCGGTGCTGCTAATGGGTACCAGGAAACTCAAGAAGGTTGCCTGACTGGGCATCTGACCCAGGGCGAGCGCTACGGCAAGAACCGGGACTATGGTGAGTCCAACCTGGAGGGAGCCGCCGACGAGAACGGCCTTCTTCATCTCGAGAAGATCCGGGAGGGAGAACTCGATGCCGATCGTGAAGAGCAGGAGGATCACGCCGATCTGAGCGAGGAGTTCCACGTTCTCTACGGCGGTGACAAGGCCGAGGCCATGAGGACCGGCGAGCAACCCGGTGAAGAGGAACCCGACGATGCTCGGCACCCGCAGGCGGTGGCAGACCAGAAGCACCGCGATTGCTAGGGTGAAGATGATCAGGATGTCCTTGAGAAGCGGTATTTCCATGATCGAGGAGTCTCTTCTGGGACGAACGCCCCTTGCGGGTCACCCTGAGTTAGGCGGTCGTGGTGTCGAGATCCGAACCGCTGGCGTGATGCATCACACGGTTGAAGAGCCACACGCCGGGCCACGTCCGCCGCCGGAGATGGTTGTGCTTCTCAGCACATGCCATGGCGATGCTGGCGGCGATTATCTTGAGCCGGGGCTCTCCGGCGCGGTATGCCGGGGACACCTCTCACTCCTTTTCGAACGGCTTCGGCATGCCTTATTCCATCTCGCCGGGACCCGTGCAGCTAGGCTCGACCATATCACGTGAGGTATGGTTAAGAAAAGGCCGGTTAAGTAATTGCACCCCGAGCGGAAGGGGGCGAGGGAGGATGGGCCTGGCTCCCGTGTCGCCCGATCGAGAGACGGGACTTTCACTCATGATCCGGCAAC
This sequence comes from Deltaproteobacteria bacterium, assembly GCA_017861095.1. Taxonomy (GTDB): domain Bacteria; phylum Desulfobacterota; class Syntrophobacteria; order BM002; family BM002; genus JAGFXI01. Next base: position 1,738 of record JAGFXI010000444.1, read on the forward strand.
GCCATGATCCCGCCGACCCAGCCTTCATGTCGCTCGCCGACCTCGTGCCGGAGGCCTTCCGTCTCGCCGAGCGCCTCGCCCGCCAAGCGCAGGAGCGCACGGCAGGATACGGGTTGGAGGTCCAATGCCGCAAAGGCTGCGGTGTCTGCTGTCGCTACCTGGTTCGCATTTCCCTTCCCGAGGCGCTTTTTCTGGCGGAGCGGATTCAAGAAATGCCTCAGCCGTGCCGAGGGGGTATCTTCGCCCGCTTCGGCCGTATTCGCGAGGTGCTTCAACGGGAATGGCTCTACGAGGACCTCAAAGGCGGCCTCACGAGTGCGCAGGTGGACATCACCTATCCCCATCGTCTCTACCTCTTCTCCCGGCGCTACCTGGAACTGGACCTGCCCTGCCCTTTCCTGGAGGACGATGCCTGTTCCATCTATCCCCATCGACCGACCACGTGTCGGCAGTACCTGGTAACCTCGCCTCCGAGCCGGTGCGTGAATCCCTTCATCGAGAACCCAAATCGTGTACCTCTGGATCTGGACGCGCCCGATCTGATTGCCGAAGTGACCTTGGGCGGCTTCGGGAGAAGGCGAGGGGATTCTTGTGAGATTCAACGGAGAGAGTGCTCGCGCTCGACGAGCCACTCGCCCCGGGGGGGTGACATGCCTTCGCCCTTGACAGCGGCGGTATACTATTTGAGTATGGTAGTAGTAGGGGCTTGGTGCGTGGTGAGCGTGCTTTACCCAACCTCATGCTGAAATCTTATGGACGGCTGGTCCGGTTCCATCCTCCACATCGACCTGTCCACCTGGACCTATCGCCTGGAGCACCCGGCCCCTGCCACCTACCACGCCTGGATCGGGGGCAAGGGTCTCGCCGGTCTCTTCCTCTATCCCCACATCAAGCGCCCATGGAATGATCCTGAGCTACCCCTCATCTTCATGGCCGGGCCTCTTGTCGGCACCGCCTCGCCCACCTCGGGGCGGATGTGCATCATGAGCCGCTCGCCTCTCACCGGCGCGGTGGGCGATGCCTCGGTGGGGGGGAGTCTCGGCACGCAGCTCAAACGGGCCGGCTTGGACGGCCTCCTCGTCACCGGCCAAAGCGAGCGGCTCTGCGGTATCGAGATCGTCGACCACCAGGTGATGATCCGCGAGGCGGAATCCCTCCGCGGCGTGGGGACCGGCCCCCTTCGCTTGCACTTAAAGGGGAAGGGCGGCGTCGCCTGTGTCGGGCCGGCGGCCGAGGTTGGGGTTCTCTTCGCCAGTATCATCGTGGACGGCAGCTATGCCGCCGGGCGAGGCGGCCTGGGACTTCTCTTTGCCGCCAAGAACCTCAAGTATCTCACCGTGAAAGGCAGCGGCCGCGTCTCGGTCCATGATCCAAGGGAGCTGAAAAAGGCGCGGGAGGACGTGTTCCGTCAGGTGGCTGCGAGTCCGGTCCTCCTCGGCGAGCACGGGATCGCCAACTACGGGACAGGCGCCCTCTATGATCTCATGGACACCCGCCAGATGATGCCCACGGCCAACTTCCGCAGGACTCGCTTTGACCGGGCCGCCGCCGTGAACGCCGCCGCCTTTCGCCGGCACTACCTCCCGAGGCGGACCGGGTGCAAGGGCTGTCACATCCTGTGCAAGAAGGTGGGGCGGGACGGCACCCACATCCCCGAATTCGAGACCATGTCCCATTTCAGCGCCCTCCTCGAGAACGACCGCATCGAAACGGTCACCCGCGCGAATGCCCTCTGTAACGACCTCGGCATGGATACCATCTCGGCTGCCGCGACCCTGGCGTGCTATGCCGAGATATCCGGAGAGCGTCTCTCGGGGCCCCGGATTCTCGCCCTCCTGGGGGAGATCGGCCGTGGACAGGGCCTGGGGTCGGAACTGGGGCAGGGGTCCTTCCGCTACGCCCAGGCCAGGGGCCGCCCGGAGCTCTCCATGTCCGTGAAGGGTCAGGAACTCCCCGCCTACGATCCCCGCGGGGCCTACGGCATGGCCTTGGGGTATGCCACCTCCACGCGAGGAGCCTGCCATCTGCGCGCCTATCCCATCAGCCACGAGATCCTGCGGAAGCCGGTGGCAACCGATCGCCTCTCCTTTGCCGGCAAGGCGAGGATCATCAAGATCGCCGAAGATCTCAACGCCGTGGTGGACTCTCTCACCGCCTGCAAGTTCGTCTTCTTCGCCAGCGGCATCGAGGAGTACGCCCGAGTCTACGCCGCCGTCACCGGCGTGGGGACCACAGCGCAGGATCTGCTTGGGACCGGTGAACGCATCTACTACCGCGAACGGATGATGAACGCTCTGAACGGCTTCTCGAGCGCCGAGGACGACCTACCGGCCCGCTTCTTCACCGAACCGGCAAGCTCTACCGGCGTCCTGAGCCGTGAGGAGTTCGTGGCCACCCGGGCCGGCTACTACCGTATCCGCGGCCTCGACCCCCGCGGCCTGCCCACCAGGGAAAAGGCGGTGGAACTCGGGCTGGTGTGGGAGGAGCAATAGATTCCGAGGGCATGAAACAACTCCTCGACAAATACGCCAGAAAGCTCGTCAGAGCCGGGCTCGCCGATGAGGGTGCGCCTCTCCTCGGCGGGCTCGATGTGGAGCTGCTCTGGAACCGCTCCGATCCCGCCTGCGCCGAACTGGAGAAACTCTTT
>JAGFXI010000113.1 GCA_017861095.1 Deltaproteobacteria bacterium
CGTACCTGCGGCCGCCCTTCCCCCACGGCAACAGGGCAGGTGTTCCTCGTTATTGACAGGAAGGGAAATACCGGTAGAATGATGCTGAAGCATGTTCAGCAGACGCCTTCCTTTCATTGATTACACTGCACTTTCTTATTTCGTTCGTCACCATGCCCCAAGAGTACGGAGGACGTATTCATGGCACCGGGCGGTAATCCCCCCATAGATCCCAAGATGGTGGCCATGGAGGTCCAAAAGGGGAAATCTCTCGAGGAGATCCAGCGGATCTTCGGGATCAAAATGAAGAGTCAGGTCCAGGATCTCTACGTGAGGGGTCTACGGCAGCTGGGCGAAATTCCCCATACGAATCTCCCGAAGACGACCGAAAAGCCGTCCGAGCGAGTGCTGGATACGGGATATCGGAGGAGTATTGGGCAGAGTGGTAGCATCACGCTCACGCGCGCTCTGCTCTTGGAAAAACTCGGCTTCGAGGAGGGCGATACCTTTCAGATTCTCCGTCAGGGAGACGATCTCATTCTCCGTAAGGTCGAATAACCCACATAGAGCTCCGGATGCGCCTTGCCTTCCTGTCCCGAAACCCTTCGGAGACAGACCACTCCGCGCCCGGCGTGTCAGCCTCACATCTCACGACGGGAAGGGTCTTTCAGTAAGCGGCTAGGAACGAACGCCGGGGGTAAGAACGATCCGACAGTCCACGGCCACACATCCCCGCCCAGCGGAGAGGACCTTCACCGGATTCACATCAATCTCCCCAATCTCCGGGAGGTCACAGAGGAGCTGCGAGATTCGCCTGACGACGGCGACGAGGGCGTCACGGTCTGCAGGCCCTTGGCTGCGCACCCCTCTGAGGAGTCCGCTGCCGCGAATCTCATCGATCATTTCCCAGGCTTCCGCCGGGGTTATCGGTGCGACGCGGAGGGCCACATCTCCCAATACCTCCACGTAGACGCCGCCGAGGCCGAGGAGGACGACGGCGCCGAAGGTGGGATCCTGCCTGCCCCCGACGAAGATCTCGGGCCCTTCGACAACCATCTTCTGAACGAGAATGGGTTGCCTTCCCGATGCAGGCGAGGAGAGACCTGCAAGGGAAGAGAGACGGTCAAACCCGGCCTCCACCTCTGCGTTGGAGAGGCAATTCAAGAGTACGCCGCCTACATCGGACTTGTGGACGATCTCCTCCGCCATCACCTTCATGGCTACGGGAAAGCCGAGCTCGGCCGCCCGTGCCGCTGCCTCGGCGGCACTGCCGGTCGCGGCCCAGGGGGCGACGGGAATTCCATAAGCCGAGAGCACCGAGAAGGCCTCGTCCGGCATGAGCTGATGGGACCCTCGGGCGCTTGCGGCTGCGAGGATGGCGCGGGCCTTCTCCGCATCTCCAGGCGCCGCCTTTGGCCCCTCCCCCTTGCGGACCCGGCGACTGGCGAATTCTCGAGAGATGGCCAGGGTGCAGGCCGCCTCCTCCGGCTCGGTAAAGAGGGGATAGCCGGGGTTGGTGCGCCGATTGATTCTGAGCTCCTCTTCCGTGGTCAGGAGACAGAGAGCTACAGGTTTCTGGATCTCCTCGCAGGTTTTCCGGATGGCCTGGACGAGACCCCTGCTCTCCCCGTCGAAGAACACGCCGTTGTAGTTATGGACCATGAGGACGCCGTCGATATCATCTCTCCGGAGGGTCTGGCTCACGATCTGGTGGAAGAGTTCGAAGTCGAAGAGATCACCGAGATCCATTGGGTTTCCCAGCCGGATCACCCCCGCCCGCAGGCGACTCTCCACCATGCGGAGAAAGGCCTCCGGAAAGGGCTGGAGGTGAAAGCCGTACTTGGCGGCGGCGTCTGCCGCCACAACAGCATGGCCGCCCGAGCGGGAGACCACTGCAAGCCGGTTTCCTCGCATGGGCGGAAGGCTGCAGGCCCTGATGGCGTCCATGGCTGAGCGCATGTCGGTGACGCGGTGGATGCCACACTGGCGGAAGGCGGCGCTCACCACGTCATCAGCGACGGAGAGCGAGGCCGTGTGCGAACGAGCTATGCGCGCACTGGTTTCACTCGTGTTCGACTTGTGTGCAATGATGAGTTTTTCGGAGCGGGAGGCCAGTTCCATGAGCCTCCGCCCATCGGCGACACCTTCAAGGTAGAGGAAGATGACCCCAGTGGCCTCATCCTCGAGGAGATACTCCAAGAGGTCGTTTTCGTCCGTGTCCAGCTTATTGCCTATGGAGGCAAACTTGCTGAACCCAAGCTGTTCGGTGGCGACGCTATTGAGGATGGCGACACCCACACCGCCGCTCTGGGAGACGATGGAGAGTTGGCCCAGATGAAAGAAGTCGCGGAAGGGCACGAAGGGGAGGGCGAGGCCGTTCTCCTTGTTCATGACTCCGATGCAGTTCGGCCCAATAAAACGAATGCCGTACCGCCTCGCGGTGGCAGTGACCTCCTCCTCCAAGCTCCGCCGCTCCTCACCCAACTCGCGAAATCCGGCCGACTCAATCACCAACCGCCTGATGCCCAACTCACCACAAGCCCTGATGACGTCGGGGAGCGTTTGGGCCGGCGTGAGTACGACGGCCAGCTCCACCCTCCCGGGCACCTCATGAAGGGACCGATAGATTGTGTGGCCGAGAAAGGAGCCCCCTTTGAGGCCTACAAGGTACACTCGACCTGTATAGCGGAACTCGAAGAGATGGTAGGCAATGGCGCGACCGAGGTTGGTGGGGGCAGGTGAGACGCCGACAACCGCCACGCTCTCAGGGTAGAAGAAACCGCGCACCGGCTTTTCTCCTCAGGAAAGGGTAGAGATCGTTGCGCCGGAATTCACGTGGCCGGGCAAAGGGGCGAAGGCATAGTAAACGGCCCACTCACCCTTGTCAATGTACCCCACTCCGATTGAAGTCTCTTCCTTACCTCGGCACCACCGATTCGTCGCACTCTGGTACAGAAGTTGCTGCCGGTTATCTCGGAACCGCAACGGTTCTGTTACCCTTGGTACGGGTCTGTGGTAATATCAGTACACTCTTTGTATGATCCACCTTCGGCGGCATGAGACATGGGGGAACAGCATGTACCGGCGCTGGCTCGTGCTCCTGGCTCTCATGATTTCGTATCTGGTGACCGTCGCGGCGGGGTGCCGGAGTGTCCCTCGGCCGGAGCCAACCGCGACGGTGGAACGGTGGGTGTGCCCTGAGTTCGCCGATCTGCCCCTTAGGCTTGGACTCTACGAGGAGGCCGCAAAGGAGCATCGGAGGGTGCTCCTTGAGGAACCGGACAACGCCCTGGCCCGTTATCACCTCGGCTACGCCTATGGACAGGTGGGAGGCCATGCGCTGGAGGTGGAGGAATACGAGCGAGCAGTCGACCTTGGCCTCGCCCGGGAGGACCTGTTCTACAACCTCGGCATGGCCTATGCCGAGCTGGGTGCCCTTGACAAGGCGGAACAGGCCTTCAACCAAGCGGTGACCATGGCGCCCGCAAATGGCGACAATCGTCGCGCCCTTGGCATGGTATACTACGAGCAACACCTCTTCCACGAGGCGATCGCCTCCTGTGAGCGAGCCACCCTATTGGAGCCGGAGAATCCTAACGCCTGGCACTGTCTGGCGCTGGCCTTAGCTGGAGCCGGGAAGATTGAGGACTCGATGGCAGCCGTGGGTCAGGTGCGCCGGCTCGATGCTCACTATCCCTTTGACCCTCGATTGCTGGAGCTTTTTCCCAGGTTAGAGGGACAAAATCAGTCGCCGTGACCGGCCGCAGTGGGGGCAACCAATGGACGATGCACTTGCGCATATACTCGCCCGTGTAGAGGAGAAGAAACGGGATTACGCACAATACGATTTCTCCCGGCGCCAGGACGACGCCCTCAAGACCTTCTTCGATCTGGCGCAGGAATTCGAGCGGCTTGAAGACCTCTACTGCATCTGCGTCGCCGTGCCGAAATCTCACTTTGGCTTGGATGCAAACCTCTATCTCGTGGACCCCAAGCGGGAAACGCTTGTCCTCGTCTGCACGAGCAACGACGGTTACCGGGGCGAGCCCGAGACCCTGCCCCCGGCGGAGATCCCCCAGCGGGATGAGGTGTACATCAACGGTGAGAGTTTTTTCGCACCGATTCGAGGCAAGATGACGCCCCTGGAGGAGGACGCAGATCTAAAGAGGAACACCTCCCTCGGCATGCTCGAGATTCCCCAGGGCAGTGAGCTCAGTGAAAGCGACCGGTTCTACTTCGCAAAATTCGCCAACCGGATCGGCTATGCCCTGTACAACAGGGTGCTCAGCGAGAGACACAGGGAACGGCTGAGGTTCATCAACTCCCTCGTGGCCGATATCGAGCACAACGTGATCGTGCCGAACATGGTCTATCGCCTCTTTCTTAGGAGGCTTCAGGCCAAAATTCGCAAGAATCGCGAAATCGAGGAGATGGTCGCCAAGCTTTCCGCCGAGATGGTCCGAACGTCCAAAGGCGAAGCCGGCCGGCTCGAACAGATCCTCGCCGAGCTGCAAGAGGTGAACCAGGTCCTCGCCGATGAGTTCACCAACATTGACAAACACCATCGGAACTTCAGCCTCTTCCTGGAAAGCCTCTTTAGGCGCAGTCACTTCGAACAGGGCCGGTTCATCCCCCAAACCCGGCGGTGCAATTTCAAGAAAGAGGTCATCGATCCCCAGCTTGATCGTTTCATCGAACGTTTTCGCCTGAAGGGTATCGAGATCGACAGCCGGCTAGGCGGCGTGCCCGACGAGACCATGGAGGTGGTGGTGGATGTGGGTCTCATCGCCCAGGTCTATTCCAACCTCTTCTCCAACGCCTTGAAGTATGCGAGCACCGTCTACGACGAGGCCGGTGCGCCTCGGAAGTTCATCGCCTTCGGCAGACAGGCGCTCAAGAACTTTTTCGGACCCGGAAAAGACGGGGTCAAATTCAATGTCTTCAGCACCGGACCACATGTACCTCCTGAAGAACGGGAGGTCATGTTCGACGAGGGGTACCGGGGCAGCCACGCCCACGGAGAGCCGGGCACCGGTCACGGCCTGAGCTTCGTAAAGAGTGTGGTCCGGATTCACGGCGGCGTCGTGGGATACGAAGCGACCCACCTGGGGAACAACTTCTATTTCATCCTGCCCAAATAACGGGATTTCGAGCCACCTATCAGCTCTCACCATCTGGGAGCGGACAGCAGGTGTCATGTTCACGAAGGGGAGGTGCCAATGGAAGCCCGGGTCATCAGAGGCGACCTGCAGAGTGTGACGGCTGAGGTACTCATTGTCTTTCATTTCGAGGGTGAGGCGAAGTGGCTCGACGCCACCCGAGCCGTTAACGAGGCCACCGGCGGCATGGTCGAGCGGGTGATCGCCTCCGGCGATTTCCGGGGCGAGCACCTCGAGCATCTCCTCCTCTACGTGGCCGGCGGCCTGGCGGCGGCGCGACTGCTCCTCATGGGTTTGGGCAAACGCGAGGAGCTCACCCTGCACCGGCTGAGAGAGGCGGCGGCTCAGGCCCTGAAGGCGCTGAGGGAGCGGCGGCTGCTGAGTGCGGTCCTCCCCCTGCCCGAAGGCGGCGAGCTCCCCTTCTCTCCAGGCGATACGGCGGAAGCTTCCGTTCTCGGGGGACTCCTCGGGCTCTACCAGTTCACCGAACTCCGCACCACGGAGCGAGAGAAAATCAAGGAGTTCACCTCACTGGCCCTTCTGACCCGCGTTGAGTCGGAGGAGGTCGCTCTTCGGGTGGCGCAGGCGGAGGCGGTGGCAAAGGGGGTGTACGTCACGCGCGAACTGGTGACCCTCCCGGGGAACCTAGCAACACCTCGGTTCCTGGCGGAGAGAGCGAGGAAGGTGGCGCTCGATGCGGGCATGCGCTACCGAGCCATCGAGCTGGCGGAGGCGGAGAGATTGGGCATGGGAGCCTTTCTGGCGGTGGCGCGGGGAAGCGACGAGCCCGCGGTCATGGTGGAGATGGAGTACCGGCCGGAAGGCGCAACCGGATCCCCTGTTGTCCTGGTGGGGAAAGGGATCACCTTCGACAGCGGCGGGATCTCCATCAAGCCTGCAGAGAACATGGAAATGATGAAACACGACATGGCGGGAGCCGCCGCGGTCATCGGCACGATGCAGGTGGTGGCCGCCCTCAAGCTATCAGTGCCGGTGGTGGCGCTCCTTCCCTGCACGGAAAACCTCCCGAGCGGCAAGGCCTACAAACCTGGTGATGTGTTCCGCTCGCTGAGCGGGCAGACCATCGAGGTGATCAGCACCGATGCCGAAGGCCGCGTCATTCTCGCCGATGCCCTCTCCTACGCGAAGGGCTTTGCCCCCCAGGCGATCATCGATCTTGCCACCCTGACCGGCGCCTGCATCGTTGCCCTTGGGAACGGCGTCTCTGGCCTCATGGGCAATCACGACGACCTGATCTCTCGGGTGCGGGCCGCGGCAGAGCAGAGCGGCGAGCGGGTGTGGCCGCT
>JAGFXI010000445.1 GCA_017861095.1 Deltaproteobacteria bacterium
AGTGGCTCAGGATCTCTTTCAGCTTCGCCGCGATCTCGGTAATCGCCTGATCCCATGAAATCCTCTTGAAGTTGTTCCCTTCTCTCTTTAAGGGATGAGTCAGCCTTTCTTTGTGTGACTGATAGAAGGCGAGTCTTGTGCCTTTCCTGCACATATAGCCTTTGGTTCTCGGATGGTTTTTGTCAGCGCGAACCTTCAGGATCTTGTTTCCCTCTGTCTGCACCTGCAGGCCGCAGTTGTGATAACAGAGCACGCACGCCGTTTTCTTCCAGTCAGACATGGCGACCTCCTTTCACAAGACTGCACTCTCTACATCATGAAAAGAAAAGCAGCGTCTAGCAAGGTGAAACTGCAGGGTTGTTACCACTGGAAAAGGAAGGATCGGTAAGGTATCTCAGCGATCCAGCCACCTCGAGGACCAGAGGATGTCCCCCATTCAGGGGTTGTAGGACGATGAGGGCCGTCGCAAAGAACAGCCGGAATGCGGCCTCATGGTTGTTGGGTAATCACCTCTTGATTCTACCTCCGCCCAGCCACCAGGCTCACGATCTGCCAGTTCGGTCTCGGAAACCTTGGCCGTGAATCTTTTCTCGACTTGATGCGTGCTGTTGACCCCGTCCAGCTGACGAGTTAGAGCACTGAACAAGTCTGGTCCAACTCGAACCGATCAAGCGCAGGAGGTGTAAGGAATGGCGAATTCGTTTAAGTATATCCGTCTGTCCAAAAACGATGCCGCGTGCCTACTGGTAGACCACCAGTCCGGCCTGATCTCATTGGTGCAGGACTTTTCGCCCGGTGAGTTCAAAAATAATGTACTGGCCCTGGCAGCCAGCGCCAAGTACTTCAAACTACCTACGATCCTGACCACCAGTTTCGAGAATGGCCCGAACGGGCCGCTGGTGCCGGAACTCAAGGAAATGTTTTCTAGTGCGCCTTACATCGCCCGCCCCGGTAACATCAACGCCTGGGATAACGAGGATTTCGTCAAGGCGGTGGAAAAGACCGGACGGAAACAACTAATCATCGCCGGTGTGGTGACCGAGGTTTGCGTGGCCTTCCCGGCGCTTTCCGCTATCGAAGCGGGCTATGACGTGTTCGTCGTCACCGATGCCTCGGGCACCTTCAATGAGGTTACACGTCACGCGGCCTGGGCACGAATGGCGGCGGCCGGCGTGCAACTTATGAACTGGTTCGGCGTGGCCTGCGAACTGCACCGCGACTGGCGTAACGATATTGAGGGCCTAGGCGCGCTCTTCTCCAATCACATTCCGAACTACAGGAACCTGATCACTAGCTATCTCGCTAAGAAATAGTATGTCAAAGGAGGGGCTTCCTTAATTCGCAATCTGCACGAGTCACCTGCTACGACCGCCGATGTGGCCGTCCTTCCGGGCGTCCTCGGGTCTCGCATCTTGGCGCCGTACTGACAAGTACGCCTCGGGTCCAGTCCCGCGGTGGCGCGGGATGGTTGCCCGGTGGCACGGCCATCTCCACGATCTCGCTATGGCGTCTCGTGCATAATGCGGGTTAGTGGCCTTTGTAGTATCTCATCGCTTCTGGGATCTCAGCCCGGATCTCATCAATTCTTGTTTCCGGGGCGGGATGAGTTGAGAGGAATTCCGGAGGCCGTTCTCCTCCCTTCTTGTTCATCCTTTCCCAGAAAGGGATGGCTTGCCTGGGGTCGTATCCCGCCTTGGCCATCAGGATCAGGCCGATATGATCCGCCTCTGACTCTTGAAGCCGACTGTACGGAAGCAAAAGCCCCACATTGGCTCCCACCCCGTAGGCAGCCATAAATATCTCACTCGTGGGACCCGGATGAGTTGAGAGGGCAGCGGACAAGCCAATCGCTCCAAGCTGCGCCAGCAATCCCTGGCTCATCCTCTCGTTCCCATGCTTGGCAACGGCATGGGCGATCTCGTGACCTATCACGACCGCCAAGCCGGTATCATCCTCAGTCACTGGAAGAATCCCGGTGTAGACAGCAACTTTTCCCCCGGGCATGCACCAGGCATTTACCGTCTTGTCATCCTCGATCAAGTTAAATTCCCACTTGTAGCTACTTATCTCCGACTCCATCCCCTCTTCTCTGAGGAAATTCTCCGTGGCTTTAGCGATCCTTTCTCCGACCCGTTTCACCATCTGTACTTTCGCCGGATCGTGTGAAAGCTTAGATTTTTTGAGGACTTCGTTGTATTGATCGAGGCTCATGGAAAGGAGCTCTGAGTCCGGGAGGATGTGCAAACTCTGCCTTCCGGTCACAGGTACGGTGGCGCAAGCGAAAAGCACTCTCCATGCCCTTAAGAGACGACCGCGGTAAGGTGCCATATTCATCCTCCTGTCCGGATTTCTCAAATTATTATCTCGCTCATGGACGGCTTTGGCAACCCGATGTCCGGAACAAGCGGTACTGGGTAAACGATGCCGAGATTAGCTCGCCTTGATGCTCCCAGTGTTCTCGCCCATATCGTGTGACCCTCACGCGAGGCTTGCCCTTGACGCCAATTGCTTTTCCAGCCTATATTTTTTTCACCGAAAGCTTTGCCAGTGAGGGGAAACCAGCCGCGGCAGGCGGGCACTGTACTAATAGGTGCGCAACCGCAAGGAGAAAGACCATGGATTCCACCTTCTATCCGCTAAAGCGTCGCCGGAGGGCGGGCCTCAATTCACCCTTGCTGCTTCTGGCGACGGCACTGACCCTCTGCGGCTGCGCAAGAACGATCACAGTCACCGTCCCGCCGCGGGTCGACCTGAGGGCCTTCCCGACAATCGGCCTCATCGAGTTTGACGCCCAGCCCCCGGGCGAGCTCGGTCGGGATGCGACCCAGATGTTTCTGGGCAACCTGCAGGCGGCACAGCCGGGGGTGCCCGTCCTGGAGCTCGGGAGCCGCGACCAGGTGCTACGTGAAGTCGGCATGGCCCATCTCGACTCCCTGGCGATCCGGGCTATCGGTGAGAAGTATGGAGTGGCGGCGGTGCTGAGCGGCTCTGTAGAGCTGTCGGAGGTCCAGATAGACACGAAGCTTTCTTCCGACCCCTCCGCGTTAACGGCACAAGCGAAGATCGGCGGGAAGATGAGCGGCAAATTATGGGACAGCGCCAAGGGGGCCACCATCTGGACCAATTCGTCGTGGGGCTCCTGGCCGGTGGCAAAGATCAGCCTTACCGACGGGGGCGCAGGCTCCTTTTCGTACCGCAACCTGTCGGAGAAACGCAACCAGATCCTCATGTCGCTGATCACGGCGCTTAACGGGGACTTCTGGTCGACTTACGAAACGAGAAAGGTCGAGGAGTAACGAGCAAAGAGACCTGGCCCATCATTCCAGTGGACGACCGGGGAACGCCCGCTCTGGGGGTTTTTGCGGCAGGTGTGGGAGGAGAGAGGCCGCCAGACTGCCCCTTGTCCCGTTTTGGGCGGAAACACGTGTGGCCAGAGAGG
>JAGFXI010000446.1 GCA_017861095.1 Deltaproteobacteria bacterium
TCTCCAAGGCGAAAAAGTCTACATCAATCACCTCGGGCGCGAGGCCCGATTTCCTGAGGATACCACTATAATCTTCGATGACCTCCTTCTTTGCCGCTACCAACATGACGTCCATGCGATCACCCTTTTCTGGAGAGCTCCCAAGGATCTGAAAGTCAATATTGACGTCCTCCACGTTGAAGGGAATGTATTGTTCCGCTTCAACCTGGATATTCTCGGTTAGCTCTTCAGGGGTCATTTGCGGTAGTTCGATCTTCTTGATGATAATCGAATAGCCGGAGATGGAAGTCGCTACTCCTTTGACCTTGGTTTTCAGGTTCGCGGTGAGTGATTTGATGGCATCCTGCACCGCGGCGGGATCTTTGATCGCACCTTCGACAATGACGTTTGGTGGCAAACGGCAGATGCCCAGGTGCTTGAGCCGGTAGGTTCCCTTGGAAGAGGCGAGGTGAACCAGCTTGACCGCGTGTGAACCGATGTCAAGACCAAGCAGTGCGTCTTTTTTCCCAAACATTGTCTCTTCTCGACTGAAGGTGGGTGCCGTTGAGCCGCGCCGATTTTTCTGACATCCTATATATAGCTACTTAGAATGTCAAATCTTTTTGTTTCTCTACCGCTGTAAGTGTCACAAAGTGCCCGTACCATCGTTCCAGAGGCATAATCGGGCGGCCAACCCCCTTGCTTCTGCCGACTTAGGAGTGCTCTTAGCCGCCCCCATGAGATCACAGGACCTCAACCCCACTCCCGTTGTTCGGGTGTCTCCTCAAGAGACTGCTCGACCTCTCCGTGGAACGCCATTGGTCGCCGTCTGCGGGAGGTGCCTTGATACCGCAGACTGGGTTAAGCAAAAATCAAGCCAATGCAAGCCGGGCGAGAGTCAAGGACCGCCACTCTCAGGCGCGGCCACCGTCTGCGCCCTTCGCCCAGGGGTTGATCCACCCGGGGCTGTCTTCTCTTGCACCGGTCCCGACTGCTGAATTTAGCACAGGGGTAGGTTCGGGAGCACATCACCCTGCCTCGCGCCATCCCATCGCGGCTGGAAGCCGCTCCCACAGGACTCCTCCTCGTGGAGCCACAGCTCGGAGAGAAGGACGGCCATATCCGCGGTCGCAGCAGGCGGTTCGTGCCTAATGCGAGCTAGGGGGCCGCCGAGTGCCCGGAGCGCCTGTCCTGTCTGAAGTTAGGGATTGCCATTTCAAGAATTCGTGCTAGACTCCATCCGGGTTTTTTGGGGGGGTGAGCAGGCTCTTGGAATGACCGTCCTCGCCGGAAGATACCTGAAGCGGCGAACGGAGAGACGAAGAAAGGGTTTTGGGGAAAGATGAGCGAGACAGTCAAGCAAGGGGCCAATGCGGTGCGGGGGGAGGCCCTTCAGGCGGCAGGTGGTAAGAAAAAGAGCACCTTGCGCGAGTATCTGGAGGCCATCGGCATCGCGATTCTCCTTGCCCTCTTTATTCGAACCTTCGTGGTACAGGCCTTCAAAATACCCTCGGGCTCCATGAAGCCGACGCTGCTCGTCGGAGATCACATCCTGGTAAACAAGTTCATCTATGGCATCAAGATCCCTTTCACGGATAAGACCCTTATTCCGGTGAACATGCCGAAACGAGGCGATGTGATCGTTTTCAAATATCCACGCGATACGAGCAAGGATTACATCAAGCGGGTCGTCGGCTTGCCGGGTGATCGAATCGAGGTCATTGACCGGAAGCTCGTCATCAATGGCGAGCCGGTCGACGATCCGCATGCGTACTATTCACTGTCCGGTATCATGCCCGACTCTTTCCTTCGACACTTCGGCCCGGTGGTCGTTCCGGCGGACTGCCTGTTCGTGATGGGTGACAATCGGGATGAGAGCTCCGATAGTCGGGTGTGGGGGTTCGTGCCTCTCTCCTATGTGCGGGGGAAAGCCTTTCTCATCTATTGGTCATGGGACCAGGGCCACTTCGGCGTTCGCTGGAGCCGGTTGGGAGATCTGGTGTATTGACGAGTGAGTCTTGCGGCACTGTGCGCCGTGCCTTTTCAACTTCTTATGGATATCAGTTCCTTCGAGAAGACCATAGAAGCCCTGACCCTCATCAGCAGGGCGATCACCTCGGATCAGTACATCGAGGACATCCTGCGCCTTATTGTCATTGTCACCGCCAAGGTCATGAACTCGGAGGTCTGCTCGCTTTGGTTGCTTGACGAGAAGACCAAGACCCTCACCATCCGGGCCACCCAGACCATCGACAGCGACTACATCAAGGAGCGCTCCCTCAAGGTGGGCGAGGGGGTGGTGGGGCCGGGCCACCCAGACCATCGACAGCGACTACATCAAAGAGCGCTCCCTCAAGGTGGGCGAGGGGGTGGTGGGTTACGTGGCGCAGCACAACCGGCCCTACGTGATCAAGCATGTGCTCGAGGACCCGAGGTTCAAGGAAAAGGAACTGGCAAGAAAAATGGGCCTCGTCTCCATGTTGAGCGTTCCCATGAGCGTTAAGGAGCGGGTAATCGGCGTTCTGAACTGCTACACCTCCTTCCCCCATGATTTCAGCGAGACTGAAAAGAATCTCTTCAACACCCTGGCCAACCAGGCAGCGGTCGCCATCTACAACACCGAGCTCATGGTCCGTACCAAGGTGATTCAGGAGGAGCTTGAGGCGCGGAAGCTCGTGGAACGGGCCAAGGACGTCCTCATTCGGCGTCGCAACATGACCGGTGAGCAGGCGTACCGCTGGATCCAGAAGCGCAGCATGGACTCGCGGAAATCCATGCGCGAGGTGGCTGAGGCGGTGCTCCTCTCGGAAGAGATCTGACGACCTCCCCTCCGTAGCAACCCCCCTTCACCACCTGACCTCAGTTCGGCTCGTCTCTTGTTCGGGACGTGGAAAATCTCTTGACAAAACTGATTAGTACCGCTAAAAGGAACCCTGATTGACCAGTAGAGATAACAGTCGGCACAATGGAGTGCAGACTGTCGGAATGTGACAAA
>JAGFXI010000114.1 GCA_017861095.1 Deltaproteobacteria bacterium
ATGGTTCAACCCTCCCAGAAAGACGGTCTCCTCGGCGCGGCCATGGCCGTGGATGGAGATCGCGAGCTGCACGTGATCGAGGAAGCGCCGGAGGGCCGCTGTCAGCTCCGAATCGTGGTAGGGACTGGGATGGTGGAGCCTGAGGTTGCCCCGCGGAAGCCGCCCTGCGTAGATGTAGAGACTCGCTCCGGTTTTGCGCGCCACGAACCGGGCAATCGTCTCCGTGCCCGGCTCGATTCCGCCGCCATGGAGCGCAAGGATTCCCACAGGGCCGGCAAGTTTAACGAATTCGCTCGCGCCCGCCGCGAGACCCGAGGAGACTGGGGTGTCGCTATATCTTCCCATAGCTTCCACACAAGGGGTCTTGTTCCCAGTAGGTCAGGTGATGCAGCATCGCCCTCTGGAACCGCAGAGCGAACGGGCTGGTCGGAGATCTCGCAAAAACCGTCCTCTCCGCCGCAAAGGGGGAGAGCCGCCGAGGCGCCATAGTCCCGCCAAGCGGGACGACGGCGCGGATGAAGGTGAGGGGGTGCCCCGCGACTGTGAACCGCTCACCCTAACGCTCTCCCTTTCGAGGGGAGAGGGGGGGGTAACTGGGATGCTCCTTTCCGACAGACGCGCCTCCTCTCTCCATTCCCGATTTGTCGCAGAAGGTGGTGACCTGTATCCGCTTGTGACTAATACCTTATGAGCGGGCAACAGATCAAGGCATTCGATGGATAGACGATACCGACGCCCCAGACATCCGGCGGCAAGGCGAGGCTTCCGAGGCCCCAAGAAGAGAGGCGAAGGAGAGAGCGGCACGTTCCAAGCTCACCCTTCCCCGCAGCTCAGGCCGTTACTCGAACAAATCGGCGTGCCGGAGGCGGCGCCCTTTGTTCCCGATCCCTTTCAGCAGGAGGCGGTCACGGCGCTGGAATCGGAGGACGTGCTGGTCACCGCCCCTACCGGCGCCGGGAAGACCTGGATCGCCCTGAAGGCCATGGAACAGGGGCTGAGGCGCGGGCAACGGAGCTGGTATGCCTCCCCCCTAAAGGCCCTCTCCAACGCCAAGTATGTCGAGTTTTCCCAGGAGTTCGGCGAAGAGAACGTGGGCATCCTGACCGGTGACCGGAAAGAGAAGGCGAACGCGCCGATCGTCGTCGGTACCACCGAGATTCTCCGCAACCAACTCTACGACGCCATGTACCGCGGTGAGGATATTCCGGTCAACCTCGTGGTTCTCGATGAAGCCCATTACCTGGGCGACCAGGATCGCGGCGTGGTCTGGGAGGAGGTGATGATCTATCTGCCGCGGCGGGTTCGCCTCCTCCTCCTCTCCGCCACGGTCTCCAACTCAGCCCAGATCGCCGGGTGGCTCGAATGGCTCCGCCGGGCTCCGTGCCAGGTGATATCCGCCCAGGAGCGCCCGGTCCCTCTCTATCCCCTGTTCATGTTTCCCAGCGGCGAGGTGACCCCATTCATCAGGCGAGGAACCATGGCCGGAAAGGTGCGGCATTTCGTAGAGCACAACCCGAGGAGCGGGCTCACACCCCGGCAGGGGGTGGCCAACTTCTCCCAGATCATCGGGGCCCTGGGGCAATTGAATCTGCTCCCGGCCATCTTCTTCCTCAAGTCGAGATCGGACTGCAACCTGGCGATCCAGGCGGCTCTTCCCCGCCGAGGGAACCCCGAGACCGATGAGGAGCGTCAACGGTTCCACCGTCGTCTCCAGGAGCTTCTCCGCACCCATTCGTATCTGAAACGGCACCGCCACGTTGCAGCCCTCCGCCAGGGCCGGGTGGCTGCCCACCACGGCGGTCAGCTGCCGGCATGGAAGATCCTCATCGAAGCCGCCATGAAGGAAGGGTATCTGGATGCCATCTTTTCCACCTCCACCGTGGCGGCGGGCGTCAACTTTCCGGCGCGGACCGTGGTTCTCTCCCAGAGCGACCGATTCAACGGGCGGGAGTTCGTCTCCCTCGGCGCCACTGATCTTCTCCAGATGACGGGCCGGGCCGGCCGCCGGGGCATGGACAAGGTGGGTTTCGTCGTCCTCCTTCCAGGCCCCTACCAGGATACTCATCTCATCTTTAACCTCCTTCACGCCGAACCTGAGCCCGTCAACAGTCAGATTCATATCACCTTTTCCATGGTGCTGAACCTGCTTCTCTCCCATCCCCCGGAGGAGGTGAGAGACCTGCTGGCCGGATCCTTCGCCACCTACCAAGACCTTGACGACAACCGCGAGGTGCTCCACCAGGTGCAGCAAATGGAGCGGGAGCTCGGCGAGGATCTCGAAACGACCCCGTGCGGCAACCTGGACGGAGTCCTCCGGACCTTGGCGACACGGCGTGAACTGCAGGAAGAACTGGAGAAAGCCCGGCAGGAAAGGCGCCGCGCCCGGCATCGCCTCCTGAGGCGGGCGTGCCTTACACCCGGCAGGGTATTCTTGAGCACCAAAGGCGAGGCGTTCGTGGTGTCGCACCAGGAGTCGCGCCACCAGGTGGAGGGCGTGGTGGCCATCCGGATCGCGCCCAAGCCGAGGTTCCGCCGTGGTCGTTTCCGGGGCCGCTGGCTGCGTCTGGAGAAGATTCGGACCCTGCTCGACTGTACCCTTGATCTTCCCGACAGCGCCAAGCCTCAACTCTGGCTCGATTATCTGGAGGGCCACCCCCCCGGCGGATGCGGGCCCCTGGAGCAGAAAGGCACTCTTCCCTCTCCTTGGCAGGAGGAATGGGAGCACCTGGGCGCCCGCGTCTCAGCCCTCGAGACCACACTTGCCGCCCATCCCTGCGAGGCCTGTTCGCACCTGAGCTCGTGCGATCCGAAACAGCACAGCATATTCAGAGAGAGGATCGACGCCGCCCTGGCTCTCCGTGAACGGCTTGATGCGGTGACCAATCGACTTTGGCGGGAGTTCAGACGGTACTACGGGTTTCTGCAGCAGGAGGGCTACGTGGACATGCACGGAAGGTTGACCCCTGACGGCATATGGGCCTCGCAGCTTCGCCTCGATCAACCGCTCATGATCGCCGAGGGCATCCGCCGGGCGGTGTTTCCCGACAACGACCCTACCCTTCTGGCTGGCCTCATCGCCCCTTTCGTGAGCGACCGGGACCAGCAAGGCATGCCATCGGAGCACCGCCCTTGGCCTCACACGCCTATTGGTCAGGCCTTCTCCCGGCTGGTTTCAGAGCTCAGGCCGCTCCAAGCCCGTCTTCGCCAGAATGAGTTCGTCGCTTATCCGATCTCCTTCTGGCCTGCGGCAGCAGCTTATAGTTGGGCTTCCGGTGGAAGCTGGGAGGAAGTCCTCGAGCTTTCCGGTCTGGACGAGGGCGATCTCGCCATGCTGATCTATCGCACCGCCGACAACCTGCGGCAAATCGAGGGACTTGACCGTACCCACCCTGCCCTTGCGGCCAGCGCCACCGAGGCGATCAGACGGCTCCTACGGGAACCGGTGCCCGTGCCCACCTGAAAATAACCGCGTCGCCGTCGGGTCTCCTTGTCCACTCCACACAACCGGTCAATTCCCAAGACGGCACCTCGACCAGCCAGACCAGTTCAGAACAGGGTCATCGCTCCCCCCCCGGCACATCCTTCCGCTTCACGATCACCTCTTGCACGTCCAGAGTGATGGGACTTTCGAGGTAGCTCGTAACGGCGCGGAGTACGAGATCACGAAGGGAGATGCCCTCCAGTGCCGCACGGGACTTTGCCTGCCGGTGAAGTTCATCCGGAAAACCTTTTAAATTC
Source organism: Deltaproteobacteria bacterium (assembly GCA_017861095.1). Taxonomy (GTDB): domain Bacteria; phylum Desulfobacterota; class Syntrophobacteria; order BM002; family BM002; genus JAGFXI01. The sequence continues at coordinate 3,739 of JAGFXI010000114.1, forward strand.
AGTGTGCCCATGGCCCGTTCCATTCTCTCTACGGAGGTTAGAGCCTTCTACTACCAGGGGAGGAGGTAGAAAGCAAGATCAAGGTGAGGCCCCTCTGGAGAAGAATTTGGGCGAACCCTGGCACCTTGCTTGCTAGGACATCGGTCATGGGTGGCCCTTTCCCCCTGACGAGTTAGATTATCCATGATGCACGTGTTCATCGATATAGTCGGTCTGCTTTTCGTCGCTACCGCGGTCGCCTCGGGGTTTGGCCTGGGCACCTGGCTCTACGGTGAGATCGGCGGTCTCCTCGGGGTTACTGCTGGAGCGGTCTGGGGTTTCCGCCTCGCCGCTGACTGCGGCGGACTTCTCCGCCAGCAGTTAAGGAGCACAAAGAGCTTGCGGGAGGGTCAGGTGGCCGTGTTCTCAGACTCGGCGTGCTCCTCCTTTCCAGGTCCCAAGAAGCTCGGGGTCAGGCGGCTCAAGAAGGGGCAGTCTACCGGTACCGTCGATTCCATGCACAACCAGCGACATGATCTCAGGGACATCCATGAGGCTCTCACGGCCATCAACTCCCGCCTGTGGAGAGAGCTTCGCGTCGGCACTCTCGCCGGCTGCCATGCCCTGCTCTACACCGTCCGGCTTGAGGAAGGGGGAGAGTTACTGGACTGGCGGGCGGCGAATCGCAGGCTCCTTTCCTGCCTCCGTCGCTTCGAGACGGCGAGGACAGACGGAGAGCGCCACGCCAGCCTGGTAGATGCCCTGGATCGGGTGGGCCAGAAGCTCCTCATCGTGAAGCAGGTGGCGGCCATCAAGGCCGACACTTCGGCCCGGGAAGAGCAGGAAGAACTGCAGCGAAACGAGGCTGAGCTCTGGCGCCTTTCGCGACTCCTTCGTTCGTGGACACACAGGCTCTCCGAGCCCTCATCCTTAGATTCCGCTCCTCAGGCCGACGACCCATAGCACTTGTCATCTCCTCTTTCCACCCACCCGTGAGCGGCCGTGCTCCTGTTTCTCCACCGTCTCAAGCCTTCTCCCCTGGTTTCATACTTCCCTCGAAGCAGGAGAGTGAGCGAAATTCAGCAAGTTGCCCTAAATGCAGCAGGAGCGGTTCATGGATTCTGCTATACTTTCCAAGGGAGCGGTTGCGAAAAGGAGATGGTGCGCGTATGCTCCTCCCGGCCCTGGAGGCTGGCTACAGGCCGCCCGAGAACCCGAAGAGACTCTCCTCTCCCCCATTCTGGGAAGAGGATGGGAGATTTGCGGTATGGCTCGACACCACGGTACCGATATCCTCATCGCCGGGGCCGGCATAATCGGCCTCACCGTCGCACGTGAGCTCGTCCGTCGAGACTGTGACGATATCCTCATCATCGAGAAAGAAGAGGAGGTGGCAAAGCACGCCTCGGGGCGAAACAGCGGCGTGCTCCATGCCGGCATCTACTACACGCCGGAGACGCTCAAGGCGAGGTCATGTCTGAACGGGAACTTCCTCATGAGGGAATACTGCAAGGAGAAAGGCCTCCCGATTCTTGAAACCGGAAAAGTGATCGTCGCCAAGAACGAGGGCGAGATTGCCATTCTCAAGGAACTTGAACGGCGCGCGACGGCAAACGGAGCCAAGGTTGACCTCATCGACGAGCAAGGGCTCCTTGACATTGAACCGAATGCCAAGACCTGCGAGCTTGCGCTCTACTCCCACTACACCGCCGTCATTGACCCGAAGAAGGTTCTCTTCAGTCTGAAGCGAGATCTTGAGGCTACCGGCAAGGTGAGGTTCCTCTTTTCCTGTGAGTTTCAGGGGCTGAAAGGGAGCGGGACGGCCCTGACCAGCTCCGGACCCATCGACTTTGCTCGGTTTATCAACGCCGCCGGCGCTCACTGCGACCGGGTGGCACGGGTTTTCGGCGTCGGCCGCAACCTCCGACTCATTCCGTTCAAAGGCCTTTATCGCAAACTCAGAGCGGAGAGAAGTCACCTGGTCCGGGGCAGCATCTATCCGGTTCCCGACATTCGTAACCCCTTCCTCGGCGTTCACTTCACCCGGAATGTGCACGGTGAGGTCTACCTCGGGCCCACTGCCATCCCGGCGTTGGGGCGGGAGAACTATGGCCTCTTCGAGGGAATCGATAGCGAGGGCCCCGTCATCCTGGCTCGGGACGCCATCCTTTTTGTGAGCAATCCGAAGTTCCGCGAGGTGGCCCTGAGCGAACCCAAGAAGTACGTGTTTCGCTACTTCTTTCACGATGCGGCCCGCCTGGTGAAAGAGCTCCATCCCGGCGATATCGTGCCCTCAGAAAAGTGCGGTATCAGGGCACAGCTGGTGGATTGGGAGAAGAAGGAGCTGGTCATGGATTTCCGTCTCGTCAAGGAAGGCCCGACCATTCACATCCTGAATCCGATCTCTCCTGCCTTCACCAGCTCCATGGACCTGGCCCGGAGGATCGCATCCGAATTCCTGGCGGCATAACGCTTGGACGCTGTCCGACAGCCCGGAAAACATTTTCCTCTCCCCCTCGGGAGGGGGAGAGGACCAAGGTGAGGAGGTGAAGTGCGGCGCCCATCCCCCTCACCCTTACCCTCTCACCCAGTCGGGGAGAGAGAGCTAAGATCGGACAACCTGCGAGGGAGGGCTCGCGCGGCGGCCTACGTGAACACCATTTCGGCTAGACCCCGGCCTCGACAAGGGCGGCGTTTACGATCGCT
>JAGFXI010000115.1 GCA_017861095.1 Deltaproteobacteria bacterium
TTCAATGGCCACCTGGGCGATCTGATTGATCAGGGCGCGGAGGCGCTGGGAATGAGCCTCCCTCTCCATGACCCAGTAGGCCACGGTGTTCAGTTCGTATAGGCGCGGGCACGAGTGGGCGTAGAAGGCCTGGATCTGCTCTTCACCCCCCCAGAGCTCCTGCATGCCAGTAATGCTCTCGAAGACAAACCGGACGTCTCCCTCCAGGGTGGCGTGCACCCCGTAGAGAGCATCCATGAAGCTATCCACTTGCTGGGGCTCGTCGACCCGAACAATACGGCATCGGCGCTCCGCCGCGCCCTCTCCGTAAAACTTCATGAAGACCGGTGAACGTTTGCCCTTGCCGCAGGTGAAGCAGTCGAGCACCGTGAGGTGGGGGCTCTCCGCCAGCTCGCCGAGCTTGTCCAGGAGATTCTTGGGTGAGCGGTCGAAGGTGACGTAGACGAGCTCTTTGTTCTCTGCCTGGGAGGCCCGAAGGAAATTCAGACAGAAGACCGTGGCCAGGCTCCCGGCATCGTCGTACCAGATCACGTTGTCACCGATGAAGAGGCCCCCGAGCAACCGATCCAGGTCGCCTACCCCGGAGGCCACCTTCGGTCGTTCCGCCATGGTGATCCTCCTTCCCTACCAGACCTCCCTCACCTTGATGTTTTGCTGGTTGAGGTAGGTCTTGATCTCGCGAATGGTGTAGGTGCCGTAGTGAACCATGGAAGCAATGAGAGCGGCGTCGGCGCATCCCCGGGTGAGTACATCGGCCAGGTGCTCGGGCCGGCCAGCGCCTCCGGAGGCGATGACCGGGATACCCACGCTGGTGGAGATGAGGCGCGTGAGGGTCAGCTCGTAACCGTCCTGGGTGCCGTCGGCATCGATGGAGTTGAGACAGATTTCGCCGGCACCGAGTTTTTCAGCCTCCTGGGCCCACCGGAGAGCGTCCATGGCCATGGGCTTACGCCCGCCGTCGATGACCACCTCATAGCCCGAGGGAATGGCAGGGCTTGCAGGCACCCGCTTCACGTCCATGCCGATGACGATACATTGGCTGCCGAAGGCCCGGGCGCCCTCGCTGATAACACCAGGGTTACGCACCGCCGCCGAGTTAACGCTCACCTTCTCCGCCCCGGCGAGGAGCACGTCCCGCATCTCGGCTACGCTCCGGATGCCGCCTCCCACGGAGAAGGGGATGAAGATCTCGCGGGCGACCCGGCGGACTACCTCGATCATGATACCGCGGCGGTCGCTGGAGGCGGTGATGTCGTAGAAGACGATCTCGTCTGCGCCCTGCTCGTAGTAATTGCGCGCCATCTTCACCGGGTCGCCGATGTCGACGTTGCCCTTGAACTTGATGCCCTTCGTGGTTGTCCCTTCCCGAACGTCCAGGCAGGGGATGATGCGTTTGCTGAGCATAATTCCGCTACTTCGAGTGCCTAGAGTGAGCTGCCGACTTCGCCATAGTAGCCGATGGCTACGACGGCTGAAAAAGTGCCTAAAATGCCTAAAGTTGTCGATAGGGCCGGTCGACCTGCCGGCCCATTCCCGGCGCACCCCAGAGCCTAGCGGCATGGCCCCGATATCAGCATACCATTGCACGGCTACGGACGCCAGCGGCAGAAGTTCTCAAGCATCCTCAGCCCAGGGCGCCCGCTTTTCTCCGGGTGGAACTGAACCGCCGCCAAATTGCCGCGGCCGAGGAGGGAGGGGAAGCTGATGCCGTAGTCGGTGCGCCCCTTGACAACATCCGGATCCGTGGGGTCAGGGTAGAAGGAGTGGACGAAGTAGAACTCACTCTCCCGTTCGATGCCCGCCATGATCGGGTGGCTCCCCTCGCCCACAGTGATCCGATTCCAGCCCATGTGGGGGACCTTCAGGATGTGCCCGTCTCGATCCTGGAGGCCCCGTGGAAACCGCCTCGTACTCCCCGGGATGATGCCGAGGCAGGGGGTATCGTCCTCCTCGCTGTAGTCGAGGATGATCTGGGTCCCGAGGCATAGCCCCAGGAAAGGGCGGCCGCTGGCGTAGGCGTCCCGGATCACGCGGTCCAGCCCGAGGTTTCGCAGGTTGGCCATGGCCTCACCCGCCGCGCCGACGCCGGGGAAGATGATCCGCTCAGCACGGCTCAACACCTCGGCATCCTTGGTGATGACCCAAGGCTGCCTCAGATAGTCTAGGGCTCTTGCCACACTGGCGAGGTTTCCGGCACGATAGTCGATGATGGCGATCATAGGCGTCTCCGAGAAAACTATTTTAATTGACACGGATATCGGTATAATGCAAGCCACAATTTTCCCGGTGAGGAACGGAGGGTGCCCTCCATCTCTTTGCCGGAACTCCGTATGTCTTAACTTGAGCGATTCTCCCCGAACACGCTGGGTGGCGTCTCGTCAAAGGTGCCAATGAAGGCCGGGTGCGCACCTCATGGATATCATTGTTCCCCTCTTGCAGAAGGGGGTGAGGGGGGATTTGAGGCGCCTCGGGAAATCCCCATCCCGTTCCCCTTTTCCAAAGGGGGACGACGCTGTCGTGGATCACGTATAGGCCGATCCGGAATTCAAGAATCGCTCAATCTAAGTAGGCATAGGTTCCCATGGAAGAGATCATCGCGCAGCTCAGCCAGCAGAGAGAGAGACTGAAGGACCCGGATCGCCTCGAAGACGCAGGGAGAATCACAGCGCTCGTGGATGTAGCTCTTATCTCCCTCTACAACCGTCTTACTAATCGGATCGATCTCGAGCCGCAGCTCATCCGCCGCCACGGTGCGATCCTGGCCACAGGAGATTTCGGCCGTCGGCAGCTCGGCCCCCTCTCTCCCGTATCCCTACTCTTCCTCCAGGCCCCGGACGCGCCCTTCGGCGAGCCGGAGTGGGTCGAGGGGATCGTGGCACCGCTCCAGCAGGCCGGTTGGGCGGTCACCTACCGCGTCACCACCCCAACTGAGACGCTGGATCTGGCGGTTAATGACCTTGTTTGGCTCGGGGCTGTCATCGACAGCCGGTTCATCAGCGGCTCCCGGGCCCTCATGGAGGAGTTGCACCTGACACTCCAGCGGGAGCTCCAGGCGAGCCGGGAGCGGCCGGCGCTGGTGCGGCTCATCCAGGACTGGGGAGAACGCCAGGCTACCCAGAAGGATCCCGCTTACCTCCTCGAGCCTGATCTGGAACAGAGCGCCGGAAGCCTCGGGGAACTTGGGCGGGTCCGCTGGGCGGGCTTCCTCCTCCACGGCAAGAAGAGACTCGGCCAGATCGGGGCCCTGGATCCCGAGACCATCGAGCATCTGCGGGAGGCGAGGCAGTTCTTCCTCAGGGTCCGGAACCACCTCCAGCTCCTCCGGGGCGGCCTGGAGACAAGGCTCCGGTACGAGGACCAGAACGAGGTCGCCCAGCGGCTCGGCTACCAGGATCAGGGGGATTTTCTCGCCGTCGAGCTCATGATGCGGGACCTGGAACGCCACTTTTACAACGTCCGGCTCCTTGCCGAGCGGTGGCGGGACCTCCTGGAGGAGTGGCAGAGCTCCGGCGACGGCGAGGAGGCGGCCGAAACTGCGAAGCCCGAACCAGGGGAGGGGATCCGGGTGGAGCGTGGGCGGCTGGTGGTGAACCCCGCAGCGCTGTCGGGTCCTCCCGCTGGGAATCTCCTGGAGCTTTTTCGGCAGGCGGTTTGGCACAAGGTGCCTCTGGGGGGCGAGGCATTCCAGTGGAGCAGGGAACAGGCTCACCACGTTGCCGAAGCCCTCGACAATCCAGGGCTCGTCCGGCAGTGGCTCTTTGAGGTGTTGCGGGAGGAAACCGCCGAGCTCAAGACCGTGCGGGCTCTTTACGATACAGATGTGCTCCAGGTGCTGATTCCTGAGCTTCGTCCGGTCCATGCCTTGGTCCAGCATGACGCCTTTCACCTTTACCCGGTCCACGAGCACCAGCTCCAGACCTTCTCTGAGATGAAGCGGCTCCTCGCCGGCCGTTATGACGATCCCCATCCGGGGGTGCGAGATTGGGTGGAAGGAGGCGAGGAAGAATGGGTCCTCCTTCTCGCCACCCTGGTCCACGATATCGGCAAGAGCGGCGGCCACGGACACGCGCAGCGGGGCGGGCAGATGGCCCTCGCCATCGGCCCGCGTTTGGGGCTCAGCGCGGCCGAGACGGAGCTTCTCAGTTTCCTGGTGGCCAATCACGTTCTCCTCACTGACAGTGCCGCGCGGCGCGATCTCGTCGACCAAAAGATGATCCAACACTGCGCCAGGGTGATCGGTTCGGTACGACGGTTGAAGCTCCTCATGCTCCATGCCTTTGCCGATCTCCGCGCTACCGGCCCTCGCGCCTGGGAGTATTACCAGGGTCTGCCTATATGCGAGCTTTACGAGATTCTGCTCCACCGTCTGGAGAAGGGGGAGCCGGACGAGGGCAGCTTGAGGTCCAGGCTCCAGGTGCTGCGCCAGCGGGTGACCGAGGTTCTTGGCGACGATTTCAGCCCCGACGAGCTGGACCGCCACTTCAAGGAATTCTCGCCCCGCTACCTCCTCACCGTGAGTTCCAGGGCCATGGCCGGCCACCTGAGACTCGCCCGGAAGCTGGAAGAGATGCCCATCTCCTGGGAGGTGAAAAAGGGCCAGGGTACCTGGGAGCTCACGGTCATGAGCCGGGAGCCCCTCGGGCTGCTCTTCCGCGTTGCGGGTATTCTCACGCTCCACGGGCTGGACATTCGGCAGGCCCAGACCCATACGAGGCGAGACGGGATCGCTCTCCAGATCTTCGAAGTCGCCGTCCTGGAGCCGGACAAGCAGATCGCGTGGGACCAGGTCATGACCGATCTCGACAAGGCCCTTCGGGGTAAGCTCGCCCTGGAGTACCGTTTGGCCCTTCACCGGGCGCAGCAGAGGCGAGAACGATCACGGGTACCGCTGAAGCCGGATGAGGTGGTGGTGGACAACACCTCATCGGATCGGTACACGATCATCGAGGTTTACACCTCGGACCGCCCCGGCCTGCTCTACGCCATAACCCACACGCTGCTTCAGCTCCAGCTTCAAGTTTTCCTCGCCAAGATTTCGACACGGGTGGATCAGGTCGCCGACATTTTCTACGTCCGCACCATGGACGGCCGGCGGGTGGAGGACCCCGAGCAGATCGAGGAGATCAAACAGGCTCTCCTCTTCAGCCTGCATTAGGGTCTCGTCCTTGAAGTGCCTTGATTTTTGGAGCGGGCTAAACCGTGCGCCTTGCGGCGGGGGATATCATGAGGGGCGGTTGTGTATGATGGCGCCCTCATGGCGGGATCGGGTCACCCCCACCTTCAGCCTCCGCCGTCCCCGCCGAAAAGGCGGGATCTTCGACAAGGGGGAGGAAAGTATATGGTTAGATGACTCGGAGAATCGCAGGGTAGATCAGACGCAGCGGCTCCATCAATAAGCTTAGGAACAGGGGGGATCATCTATGGTAATGCAGTGTCGAGATGGGGAGGACGTGCGAAAGGCGGTAGCCGAGCAGAACGTGAGCTTTATCCAGCTCTGGTTCACCGACGTAATCGGCATTCTCAAGAGCTTTGCCATTACCCCGTCGGAGCTCGCGGAGGCCGTCTCGGAAGGAATGGGCTTCGACGGCTCGTCGATTGAGGGGTTTGCCCGGATCGAGGAGAGCGACATGATCGCGAAACCCGATCCAACCACCTTTCAGTTCCTGCCGTGGCGGCCCAAGGATCGGCCGGTGGCCCGGATGTTCTGTGACATTCTGAATCCTGACGGCAGCCCCTACGAGGGGGACCCGCGCTATGCCCTGAAGCGGGCGCTCAAGAAGGCCGCCGATCTCGGCTATACCTTCTATGCCGGACCGGAACTCGAGTACTTCTACTTCGAGAACAACGAGGCGCCGAAGACGATTGACAAGGGAGGTTACTTCGACACGAGGCCCCTCGATCTGGGAAGCGACCTCAGGCGGGACACCATCTTTGCCCTGCAGGAGATGGGGATCCAGGTTGAGTACAGCCACCACGAGGTTGCCCCGAGCCAGCACGAGATCGATCTCCGCTACGACGAGGGGCTCCGCATGGCGGACAAGGCTGTCACCCTGAGGCTCGTGGTGAAGGAGGTCGCCAGGCAGCACGGGGCTTACGGCACCTTCATGCCCAAACCCATCTACGGGGTGAACGGGAGCGGCATGCACACCCACCAGTCACTCTTTCGAGGGGACACCAACGCCTTCTACGATCGGAACGATCCCTATCACCTTTCCGGCCTCGCCAAGTCGTATATCGCCGGGATCATGCGGCATGCCCGTGAAATGGCGGCGGTAACCAACCAGTGGGTGAACTCATACAAGCGGCTCGTGCCGGGATACGAGGCGCCGGTCTATGTCTCCTGGGCCAGGAGGAATCGCTCGGCCATGATCCGGGTGCCCATGTACAAGCCGGGCAAGGAAAAGGCCACGCGGATC
>JAGFXI010000447.1 GCA_017861095.1 Deltaproteobacteria bacterium
GAAAGAGCTAAAGGCCGGCCCGGTGACCTCGCCGAGAACGCCATGAGAGGGAACGTGAAGTTGGTCGTGGACCACCTGAAAGCGTCTAAACCTATCCTGGAGCATCTCGTCCACAAGGGAACTCTCAGTGTCATCGGCGCCCGGTATGACCTTGATGACGGCCAGGTAACGCTCATCCCGTGACACTAGCTCTCGCGGCGAACGGAAAGAGTTTGCCGTGCCGTTACCGACTCGCCATCTCGTGCTTTTCGCGCCGCCGGCGCTCGCCTTCACGACCTCCACCGTTTAGAATTTCCTCATTGAGGCTTACGTGACGGGAGAAAAGGAGCATAAGGATGGATGCTGGTCTTGACCTTTCCTCGCTGGAGCGGCCCGAGGTGCTCACCCATCTGTTCCCCCCCGGCAGGGAGCGGACGGCGGCGCCACCACCGGGCAGCCAGGATCTCTATGTCACGGTGGATCCGGGAATTCAGGTGGGAGTGCGCATATTCCCCTGGGAGCCGCAGGCACCGCACGTCGTCCTCTTCCAAGGCCCTGGTCAGACCAGCGGCGACTGCGATTCCTTAGGGCCCGCTTACAATCGCCACAGCATGAACCTGCTCGTGGCTGATTACCGCGGCTACGGCCTTAGTGGCGGAACTCCGACCATCTCCCACCTCCTCGCCGATGCCTGGAAGGTCTTCGCCGAGCTGGATCGGTGGCTCGCGACGGAAGGGCGGTCAGGGCCGCGGATTGTTATGGGGCGGGCGCTGGGTAGTGCTGCGGCGCTGGAGGTGGCCTGTTGTTTCCGAGACAAGGTCGAGGCCCTTATTCTCGAGAGCCCCTTCGCCTGGACGGTCCCGTATCTCAAGAGACTCGGCGTAGCCACCGAAGAATTGGGACTGTGCGAGGGCATGGGCTTCGCCAACCCCCACAAGATCAGATCCACAGGAATGCCGACACTGATCATTCACGGGGCGAATGACGATGTGATACCTTCCTCCGAAGGGGAAACACTCCTTGCCTATTCGAGCTCACGGAGGAAGCAGTTCCTCCTCGCCACCGGCTGCGGTCACCTCGATATTGTTCAGCGTTACGGCGACATCTACTTCGAGACTTTGAGCCGCTTTGCGGCGGTCACGATCATGATGCGACGGAAGCGGGCAAACGAGGGCGGTTTCAACAGGATGCGCCCGCGAAGGCAAGCGGGCAAACGAGGGCGGTTTCAACAGGATGCGCCCGCGAAGGCAGTAACGGTTCGTATCGGAGCGAGCAGGGAGCAAGCCCGCTGATCACCGATTGCTTTTCTTGTTTCCTTCGGGTAGGATAAAAATCCATTCCGTAGCTGGGCGAGATACTCGTTTTTTGCAGTCTCATCAGTGTAACGACCAGTATTCATGAGCTCGGCCCCGAGTCATGAGTAATCCGCATTGCGGCCCTTGAAAGGGCGGACCTCCGCTTGGGGTTTATCCCGAGCCGGTTGAGGGGCCAGTCCTGAGCTCCGAGGCTTGGCGCCCGACAAAGCATCGTGTCGGGGCGCTGGGGGGGCCCGGAGATGCGCTTTCCACGGGGTGGTGAACTCCGTGAAGGGAGTGCATTACGCGAACGCTGGCTGTGTTTCACCGGGTTACTACGAAATACCTCGGTGAAGGCTCTCGAAGAACCTATAGATCTGATGGGTGTGTCCGTGGGAGACCGAGACAAGGCCAGAGAGCACACCAGCCGGGAACTCCGGGGGCCCGGTGATCATCTCGCCGTCCTCGACCGCTCTTCCTCCTCGCTGGCAGAGAGTCGTGGACGCTACGGCCCGCGTCTTTCGGGCGCCTGCCGGCCTTATCACCCGGCTTGCCGGCTCCGAGCTTGAGGTCTTCGTCGCCAGCGCCACCGAGGGGAATCCCTACCGCCAAGGCAACAAGGTGCCCTTGAGGTCAGGCCTCTACTGCGCCGCCGTAATTGCTGGACGCTCCCGGCTCTTGATCCCCGACGCGCGAAAGGCCTCAGAATGGCGGCAGAGCCCTCAAGTCAACATGGGCATGTGCTTCTACCTGGGTCTGCCCCTGGTGTGGTCGGATGGGGAGATCTTCGGGACCATCTGCCTCCTGGATCGGAAAGAGAACCGGGAGGCCGCCTCCCAGGAAGATTTGCTCCAGGGGCTAAGGGCGATGGTCGAGGGCGATCTAAGGCTGCTCGCGGAGGAACGGGAGCGCAGGCGGCTCGAAGGGGAGCTCAGGCGGTTCGAAGAAAAGTTCAGGGCCTACTACGACGGCAACCCCATCCCCACCTTCACCTGGCAGAAGAGGGGCGAGGATCTGATCCTGGTCGAGTGCAACCAGGCAGCAAGAACCCTTACCAGAAGCGATGTCGCACGCTACCTCGGCAGATCGGCGGCGGAGATCTATCAGGGCAAGGGGGACGTGTACCGAGATCTGTGGCGCTGCTTCAGGGCCAAGCGCGTGATCAGGAGACAGATTCGGTCCCAGCACTTCATGCCCGGTAGAGACCTCCTGATCACCTACGTCCACGTGCCTCCCGATCTGGTGGTGGTTCACACCGAAGACATCACCGAGCACAAACAGGCGGCGGCAGCGCTCGAGGAGAGTGAGGCGAGGTACCGCGCGATCTTCGAAAACGCGGTGGAGGGCATGTTCCAGAGCACTCCCGAGGGCCGCTACCTCAGCGTCAACCCTTCCTTTGCGAAAACCTACGGATTCAACTCCCCGGAGGAAATGATAAGAGAGGTGAGCGACATCCGGCGAGAGCTCTACGTGGATCAGAAAGAGGGGGCCGAGGTCAAGATGCTTCTCGAGGACCCCGGGTTCGTCGTCGGGCATGAAGTCAGATGCCGCCGAAGAGACGGCGAGGAGATCTGGGTTTCCATCAATGCGCGCGCCGTGCGGGACGAGGAGGGGAAGGTCCTCTACTACGAGGGCAGTACGGTAGACATCACGGAGCGCAAGCGGGCGGAAGACAAAATCCGCACGCTCACCGCCGAGTTGGAGGAGAGGGTGGCGGGACGCACCGCCCAGCTCGAGGCGGCGAATCGGGAGCTAGACGCCTTCGCCTACTCGGTCTCCCATGACCTGCGCGCGCCGTTGAGGGCGATGAGCGGCTTCAGTCACCTCCTGCTCGAGTACTACTCCGACAAGCTGGACGACCAGGGGAGGCACTTCCTCCAGCGCATGGACCAGGTGAGCCAGCGCATGGGGAAGCTCATCGACGATCTCCTGTCACTCTCACGCCTCGCCCGCCGGGATATGAAGCGGGAACGCGTCAACCTGAGCGAGATGGCAAGGGGGATTGCCGCAGAGCTCAGGGAGCGGGACCCCGAACGGCGGGTTCATTTCGTCATAGCCGAACGGCTGATGGCCCACGGCGACCCTCACCTTCTCGGGGTGGTGCTCGAGAACACTCTCGGCAACGCCTGGAAGTTCACGGCAAAGAAGCCGGAGGCCACTATCGAATTCGGGGCGATCCGGCAGAAGGGCAAGCGGGTCTACTTTGTCCGTGACAGCGGGATCGGCTTCGACATGACATACGCCGAGAAGATCTTCCAGGCCTTCCAGCGTCTGAACCCCATCAACGAGTTCGAAGGGAGCGGCATCGGCCTGGCCACGGTGGAGCGGATCATCCACCGCCACGGCGGCCGCGTTTGGGCAGAGGGAGAAGTCGGCAATGGGGCGACCTTCTTCTTCACTCTCTCCTGACTCCCACCCTTTCCCTCAGAAAAGTCTCAAGATGAGCTTTCCCACGGTGGTCCCCGATTCGAGGGCGCGATGGGCATCGGCCACCTTCTCGAAGGGGAAGCGCTGCACGGGCGCCGGTTTGATCTTACCCTCCTCGACCCAGGTCACGAGATGCTCCATGGCCTCCTT
>JAGFXI010000012.1 GCA_017861095.1 Deltaproteobacteria bacterium
GGCTGGGCCATCGAAGCGGATCCTCCCGTCCCCGACCACGAGGCAACGGACTCCATCTCCCAGGACTCCCTCCGCCGGCTGCTCGACGACCACGAGCGTTTTCCCGTCGAGATGGAGGTCTCTGAGGCTCCGACGCACCCGGGCTGTCGCCTCCCAGTCCAGGTCGGCGTAGGGTTCGTCCAGAACTAGAACCGACGGGTCCAGAGAGAGCATGGAACCGATCGCCACCAGCCGTTTCTCACCTCCAGACAAGGTCATGGGCGAACGGCCGAGGAGATGTTCCAGGTGCAGAGCCTCGGTGATCTCATGGAGCCGCCGTTCTATGTCTTTCCGGGGCATCCCGAGGCTCTCGAGGCCGAAGACTATCTCCTCTTCCACGGTGCTGTTGAAGAGCTGGGCATCGGCATTCTGGAGGACGAGCCCGGCCCTGGTAACCAACTCGGAGACCGGACAGTCCCGGGTGTTGATCCCGTCGACACGCACGGCGCCCTCGAGGGTGCCGCCGAAGAAATGAGGGATGAGGCCGTTCAGGAGAAACGCGAGGGTGGACTTACCCGAGCCGTTGGCCCCGAGGACGGCGAGATACTCACCCCGGTTGACCGCGAGGTTGACGCCCTGGAGCACCCAGCCGGTATCCGGGTAGCGATAGCGGAGATCCTGCATCTGGATCATGGCGCCCAGATTCCTCCCTTTCGCAAGAGATGCAAGGCGACGAAGCCGAAGATGGTTCCTCCTAGGGTACTGACGCTGAAGGCGACCATGAGCGTCGCAAGGGCCATGGTTTTGCCCATGATAAGGGGCGCGACGATCCAGACGCTCACTAGGGACCCCAGCACGCCGGTTCCGACAACCTCGCCCAGTCCGGCGATGTACATGTTCTTGGTTGCACGATAGGCCAGCCCGGCCACGAGGGCGCCGATCATGCCGCCCGGGAAGGCGAGGAGAGTTCCCAGGCCCAGGATATTGCGGATCACCGCCGCCATCGCGGCGATGGCCACGGCGTACGCCGGGCCCAGCATGACGGCGCTCAGAAGGTTGACCAAGTGCTGGGCGGGGAAGCACTTGGCAATTCCCACCGGGATAAAGAAGGGCGACAGGGCCACGGCCACAGCCACGAGGATGACAGCTCGCGCCACGTCTATTGTCGTCACTTTCCCCTCCTCTTCTCCCTTGCCTCCTCCGGGAGGAGGGCGGACAGATCTCGGTCCGCCAAATAAAAAACCGCTTTCCGGGGTGGAAAGCGGCTCACTTCGACCGTGATGACACAGGCGGACAAAATGTCGCTGCTCAGTGTCGCTTCCCTACGTAGGCATTATCCAAACAGGTTCTGAGGGTTGCCCCGGAGCGGGGCTCTCAGTCAGACCACCCCTAGCGACACTTCTTTATGTACCATGCAACGTCCGGGGAATCAAGAGATCAAAGTCCTACCTGGGCGCCCGGGAAATGCCTTCCGCCAGATCGTCGAGGAACAGGGCGGTGTTCCGATCCAGCCGCCCGGCCGGACAGGCGAGGCCGACCAAGGTCTCGAGTGAGCCGTGGAACCAGCTCACGCCTCTTCCCATGGGGGGAGGTGCAAGGGTGCGGCCGAGGTACTGCACCGCCCGGGTGATCAGGTTCGGATCCCGTCCCTGGGAGATGACGCGCTCACAGTGATCCGTGGCAATTCGTTCAAACTGCTCGGCAAGCTCTGTGATCTTGTCCACGTCCACCGGTCGGCGCGCCCACATGGCCGACCTTGCCACTTCATAACAGACCGCCTTGAGCTCTTCTCTATTCAGGTCCACCTATCCCACTCCATTCAATCCACACCTCGGGTTGCGGTAACGCCAAAGTGGGCCCAACCAACCCACAGGCAGCCTTGCCGACTTGTCCGCCTCTGGCGGGCGAGATTGCCCGGTCTCGCGACGACGTCTCGTGCCTAATGCGGACTAGAGCTCGAAACACGTTCGACCAGCGTCCTCTGCGCCTCCGAGGATAGGCCCAGGGTGCCGAGTTCCCGCTCCAAAGACTCCCGAGTGCCATACCCGCTCAGGTAACCGTTCACCCGCGCCGCTGCCGTTGAGTGTACGAAATACAGGGGATCAGGATAGATGAGAGCAAACTCCCTCATCAATCTCCTTTCCTGCTGGAGGCGGTACTTCTGGTGGTAGGCCTCCGCGAGATGAAAGCGGGAGTAAGGCAGAATCTCGGTTTGGATCTTGGTGCCTCTCCTCTCCTCCTCGCGGTCTCGGGTTTCGATGGCAAGCCGCTTCTCCTCCTCGTTCTGGAAGAAGATGATGGAGGCATACTGCCTCGACCAGGGGCGCCTGGTCGGAGTATGGCTCTGCCAAAAGATATCGAGTAGGTCGCGATAGCTAATCCGCGTTGGATCATAGTCTATCTGTAGCGTCTCTGCATGGTCGCCCAAGTCGTGGTAGGTTGGGTCCGCCTTGGAGCCTCCCGCGTACCCCACGCGGGTACGAATCACGCCGTCCATGATCCCGAACCGGGCATCAGGGCCCCAGAATCAGCCAAGGGCAAAGGTGGCGGTCTCCGTTCTCGCCGGAGCGGCCGCGTCTATGGCCGGCATGGTAATCGCATATGATCTCGCCGCTTCCATGGATTGTCTCTCCTTCATGGCCGGCACGGATACGACCTCGCTGCGTCGGGAGTCGCAGGCCCAGAGAGCTACGACCACGACAACGAATGCAGCTGCAGCCTTCCGCGCGACCATTCGACATCTCTTCTGTCAAGAAAACAAGCCTCGCCGCCCATGAAGCCCTGTCGCCGGGCCGGTAAACCCGGCGATTGCTCCATTTCGGGGCGGCCTTGCCCGACTATGATAATCATTACTCGGGCCGGATACCAATGGGATGCATGCGGGGGATGCATGCGGAAACGGCGATTGCTCCCGCACGGCGACCGTGGCGGAGCGGCCCACCGGCAAACAACGGCTGGGGTTGAAGCAAGCGATTCAGGCTGCCGGCTCGTCCAGGCGAAGCAGGGTATCCCGGCACCAGTGGGCGTCGTCTTTCTGGGGATGATCCACGTTGTAATGGAGGCCGCGGCTTTCCAGACGTTTCCGGGCACAGGTCACGATGATCTCGGCGACAGTGGTGAGGTTTCTCAGCTCGATCAGGTCGCTATTGAGGCTGATATTCGGGTAGTGCTCGTCGATCTCCCGCTGGATCTGGGCGAGGTGATTCTGGGCCAGCTGCAGGCGCGCGTCGGTGCGAACGATGCCCACATAATTCCACATGAGCCGACGGATGACGTCCCAGTTGTAGGTGATGAGGACCATCTCGCTGCTGTCGGCAATTTTGGGCATCTCCAAGCGCGGCACCTCGAGGAGATAGGAATCGTCGGCTGAGGCCGGTCGGGCCAGGAGGTCTTGGGCGGTATTGTGGGCGAACACGAGCGCCTCCAGCAGTGAGTTGCTGGCCAGGCGGTTCGCGCCGTGGAGACCCGTGCAGGCCGCCTCACCCAAGGCGTAGAGATGGTCGATGCTGGTCCGGCCGTGCCGGTCGGTGAGAATACCGCCGCACATGTAATGAGCCGCCGGGACCACGGGGATAGGTTCACGGGTGATGTCGATCCCCAGGGTCAGACACTTCTCATATATGTTGGGGAAACGCCGCTTGAGGAAGTCGGGTTCATGGTGAGTCATGTCCAGGTAGACGCAGTCGTCGCCGCTCTGCTTCATCTCGGTGTCGATGGCGCGGGCCACAATGTCGCGGAATGCCAGGTCCTTGAGGGGGTGGTACTTTTCCATGAACGGGTGGCCGCGCTTGTCGAGAAGGCGCCCGCCCTCACCGCGCAAGGCCTCGGAGATGAGGAAGTTCTTCGCATGAGGGTGGTAGAGACACGTGGGGTGGAACTGCACGAATTCCATGTTGGCGATGACGGCCCCGGCCCGGTAGGCCATGGCGACCCCATCTCCGGTCGCCACGTCCGGGTTGCTCGTGTAGACGTAGACCTTCCCGGCGCCACCGGTACAGAGGAGGGTGTTCTTGGCGTGGAACGTGATGATTCGATTTCCCCGGGTGTCGAGGACGTAGGCGCCCCAGCAACGCTCCCGTTTCCTCGTGGTGAGCAGGCCTCGCTTGAGCAGATGACATTCGACAATGAGGTCGATGGCGATGTGGTTCTCGAAGATCTCGATGTTGGGATGGGCCTCGGCCATACTCACCAGAACGCGTTCCACCTCCCGCCCGGTCATGTCGTGGGCATGGACGATCCGGTTTCGGGAGTGACCGCCCTCCCGGCTCAGATCGAAGGGGGCGGAGGGGTCCTGGCCCCTGCTGAACGCCACGCCCATCTCGGTAAGCTCCTGGACTCGGGCGGGACCGTTTTTCACCACCATCTCGACGACGTCGGCGTGGCAGAGCCCGTCTCCGGACTGGAGCGTATCGCGCATGTGGAGATCGAAGGAGTCGTCCGGCCCGAGCACCGAGGCGATGCCCCCCTGGGCGTAATTGGTGCTGGTCTCGATTTTCTCCTTCTTGGTGACCACTGCCACTCGGTAGCGGTCCGCCACCCTGAGGGCGAAACTGAGCCCGGCGATCCCGCTTCCGATAACAAGAATGTCGAAGGTGAGTGACATTGACGTAACCCTCCAACGGGCGGCGCCTGGGGCGGACTCACAAGGGCACCTGGGCGCTTGACATGTTCGGAGCTATTATATATTAGTCAACGGGGAAAACTCAAAGATGGATTAGAGATTTTAAGATATTGAAATATTGTCTAAATAATCGACTCAGGGACCCGGGCATTTATCCGTAGCTGGGCTCACTCAAGGGTAGCTCCTCTCGTCGCGAGGCTTGTGATGGAGCAGGTGCAGCCGGAGGAACGGGAAGAGGCAGCGGTCGAAGAGAAGCCGGTGGATCTTAACCGCGTCTTTACGGAGGCCGAGCTCGACCTCAACACCATGTTTCCCGATGAGGAAACAAGACAATTTCTCCAGGAGATCCATCGGAATCGCCGCAGCAATAGGCGCTTTCTCGAGGCCTTCAAGAAAGACAAGCTTTGGGAGGATGATGACTAGCACGCACGGCTCAGTACGGAGGAACGGCTCGATCGAGGCCGTCATTTTTGACTGTGACGGCGTCCTGGTAGACTCACGGGCCGCCAACGCGGCCTTTTATAATCAGATTCTCGCCCACTTCAACAAGGAGCCTCTGACGGAGGCGCAACTTACCTACGTCCACTCGCAGACTGTGTACGAATCCCTTGCCTACCTCTTCCAGGGCGACAGCCGTTTGCCCGAGGCCGAGCGGTTCTGGCGAACCATGGACTACGGGCCCATCAACAAGATGCTCACCCTGCAGCCGGGATTAGTCGATTGTCTGCAGGATCTGCACGGCCGTTTCAAAACCGCCATCGCCACCAACCGCACCACCACCATGGGCGGCCTGCTGCGCCGATTCGGCCTGGAGCGGTACTTCGACCTCGTCGTCACCTCCCTCGACGTGCGGAATCCGAAACCTCACCCGGAGGCCATCCAGAAAATCCTCTCCTTTTTCGGATTGAACAGCCGGGAGGCCTGCTACATTGGTGACTCGGTGGTGGACGAGGAGACGGCCGGGCGCGCCGGTGTGCTTTTTATTGCCTACAGGAACGGCGACCTCCGGGCGGATCACCACCTCAGCGACTTCGTCGAGCTCATTCCTCTCCTGGAGAGGCTGTCCCACAGCCCTACTCGGAGGAGTGCTCACCGGGAGCGCTCATGAGGCGCAAGGGTTTCACCTTCGCCGAAATCGATCGGGCCCGTCGCACTCTCGGCCTGGAACAGCGGGCCAGCATAGAGGATATCCGGGCCGCCTACCGTCGCCTTTCCAAGCGCTATCATCCCGACGCCGGCATTTCTGATCCTGAGGACTCCAGCGCCTTTCGGGAAATCCACGCCGCTTACCGATTGCTCCTTTCCTACTGTCAGCAGTATCCGTTCTCCTTCATCCCGGAAGAGGTGAAATCCTTTGATCCGGAGGAGTGGTGGTTCCGGCGCTTCGGCGAGAACATCCGCCCACGACCCCGGGACGGGGATGAGGGATAGGCGGGAGATTGCTTGCAGGCAAAGGCGCAGGGGTGGGCGCTGCCCACCAAAGCTGAGAACGCCTTCCCTTTGGTGGTCAGGTCCGCCTTGCGCTTCTCCAACCAAAGTCGGCGCTCGCCGCCGGGACTGAAAGGACCATGGGAGGAACAGAGCCCCAGGGGAGAGAACTTATTCTCGTGGGCACGGTGCACCGCGATCCGGAGGGTTTCAAGAAACTCGCCGTGGTCCTCGCTCGGGAGCGGCCCGGGGCGGTGGCGGTGGAACTGAGTCCCTATGGCCTCTTCTTCCGCTGCCGGGAGGGTCGCCGTCTGCGGCGACGGCTCGAGCGGCGGTTGAGGCGCTCGGCCAAGGCCCGGGGGGGCGCCTGGCAAAGCTGGGGGCAGCTCCACGCCATCGATCTCCAGCTCGCCCTGCCCTTCGAGTACCGGGCCGCTCTCCGGTACTGCCGGGACACGGGTGCACCACTCTCCCTTATCGATCTCTCCTCGTGGAGCAGAGAAGCCATCCAGACCAAGTGGCCCCAGATGGTGAGCCTCGAGAACCTGAGTCTCATCTCTGCTGAGCCCCCTGAGGCACTTTGTGTCGTGGTTCGGAGAGACTACGAGATGGCAGCGCGGCTCCTGCACGAACCGGCGCAGTCTCTGGTACCTGCCTTCCTCCGTTCCTGCACGGAGGATCCGGCCTGGGAAGAGCGGGAGGCGGTACTCGCCGCGAAGGTTGCAGAGGTGTTCGGAGAGATGCAGATGGGACGGTTAGTCTACGTCGGAGGTTGGCAGCACCTTGTCGGCTCTCGAGGCTGCGGCACCCTCTACGAGCGGCTTGAGCACCTGACACCGAGACGGGTGTTGCTTGCGGACTTCGCCGAACGACGGTAGCGGAAGGTTGCTCCGCCACACGCGCCATGGTATCATCCGGGTCACGAGAAGACTAGGCCCTTGGTCGTGCTAGACGGGGAGTTAGCGGTGCCCTGTAACCCGAAATCCGCTCATGCGGGGTTGAATCCCCTCTGGAGAGTCCCGGCCTCATCGGTTCTTGTCGGGCGTTGGTCCTGATTGGAAACTGCGCAACAAACGGATACGAAACCCGTCAGGTCCGGAAGGAAGCAGCGGTACCTATCGCGGTTTGTGTCGCAGCCTCTTCTAGTCACGGAGTCGACGCCGGCGGTTCCGGGAGGGGTCGAACCCGATGGAGGGTGCACGGCCAAGGGCTTGCTTTGTTGTACCTCGCCTCACACCTCGGCAGGTTTATGGCGGATTCGCTTCGTTTAACCCGCATTATGCACGAGCCACCTGCTGCGGCGGAGTGGGCTACGGCAGGGGGGTCTATGAGGCAAAGGCGTCACGCCAGGGCGTGATCGCGGCATTGATAGTATCGAGTGAGGCTTGGCGTTGTGGCAGAGGGGCATACAAAGTCCGGGAAGCCTCCCTTTCAGCAAAGGAAGGTAGTGGCTCCGGATGCGCTTTGCCTCATAGACCCCCCTGCCTCCGGCGCCGGGTTTGGGCAGTCGCGTTCATGGCAGAGTTGTCAGGTGGATTACGGCCGGAGGCCGAATCCACCGGCTGAGTCAGAGTTCATCCCAGAGGGAGCGCTCCTCTGCCTCAGAGAGTTCTTGCCAACTGCGCCCAGCCGCGATGAGGCGCGGTTCCGTAGCAACAACCCACCGGTGAAAGCGCTCCAGGGTATTGCCGAGCGCCTCCTCAGTTCTGATCCCGGCCCGGAAACCGACCGCCACAAGGAGGAGGAGCACCTTGCCCACAAGGGCCGGAGCCGCATTCCGGGATAGCACGGAGGGGTCCTGGACCAATGTCGCCACAATCTGCTCGAGCTCGCCCAGAAGAATCTCCTGACTCAGGGGGCGATGGAGGGTGCGGACGAGGCGGGAGATGAACCGATGAGCCCGCATGAGGGCCGGAAGGGAGCGGGGTAGGCCGTTCAGCGTGGCCCCCAGCGAGGCGTTGGCCTGCTCCTGCCGCTTGATCTCCTCCCAGTTCTCTTTCACCTGAGTGGATGAATCCACGCGGCGGTTCGCGAACACATGCGGATGTCGGCGGATCATCTTCTCCGCCACGCCCTGGAGCACCTCCTCCAACCGGAAGGCGCCCTGCTCTTCGTAGAGGTGGGCTAGGAAGACCAGCATGAAGAGAAGATCCCCCAGCTCCTCGGAGACGTGAGCGGGTGAGTCGTGGTCGACGGCGTCGACCACCTCATAGGCCTCCTCCAGGACATACCGCTTTACGGTTGCCGGACTCTGTTCACGATCCCAGGGACAGCCGTCCGGCGCGCGCAGCCGCGCCACCAGTTCCAGCAGTCGTTCGAGCTGCGTACCGGTTTCTCCCATAGTGCTCTCGACTCATTGCTTCATTGTCTTGGTGCTTTGAGCCTCATGCCGCTGGCCGGCCTGTCTCTCCTGCTTTTGCTGGTAGAGCCCTTCCACCGCTGCCGGGGCGAGTCGCACCAAATGGACCCCCGCTTTCTGAAGGTAGGGGGCAAGGAGAGAGCGCCCAAGAATCTGGGAACCTCCGGGCAAGAATAGGGTGAGCACGGTCACGAGGACTGCCGCGGCCACAGTCCCCTTGAACAGGCCTACTGCGGCGCCGAGAAGGCGATCGGCCCAGCCGAGGAGCAAGGTCCGGGCGAGTTTCGAGGCGAGGAGCCCGAGGAGAGCAACAGTCAGCCAGGTGGCGAGGAAGGCGAGTGCATAGCCGAGAAAAACAGCATGGGGCAGGGATGGAAAGCGAGACCGCAGGAAATCCTCCAAAACCAGGTGGTAATGGCCGGCCACGACAAAGCCGGCGAGAATGCCCAATACCGCCGCGACCTCGAGTATCAATCCCCGCGCGAATCCACGGACGAGGGCGAAGGCCAAAATGCCGATCAAGATGTAATCCAAGAAGTTCATGGGGGTTCCCATCCTCCTGCGTCGGCCGCTGCCGTCAGGTGTCGAATCGTCTACAGTCCGTTTCTCTTGCGAACCACCTATCAGATTCGCCGGGGGTCGTCAAGGCTGACGGCCTGCCGCGATCCGGACCCCCACTTGCAGGGGGCTACCGTTTATGTTAGAAATCAAGCCGTTTCCGAAGGAGAGAAGGGGGTTCCACCCCAACAGGGACGACCGACCGGCACGGGTGATGACGTCGTAAGAAGTGACCAACGTAGACGGCACAGCAAGAAGCTCCAAATGCAACGCCGCAGGAGGTGTTTTTGCGAAGCCGTCACGGGTGGACCGAGCGGGATATCGTGGCCCTCCGGGGAGGAGCACTATGACCGTGGTGACCAAGACCGCCGAGCTTCGCACAACCGGAGCTACGGATATTCTGGATATTACAGGGCTTGCGACTCAACACCTGGCGGAGAGCGGCGTTCGTCAGGGGGCGATGATTCTCTTCGTGCCAGGGTCAACCGGGGCCCTCACGACGATTGAATATGAGAGCGGCGTGCTCGAGGATCTCGCCGAGGCCATCGAGCGTCTCGCTCCCCGCGACATAGAATACGCTCATAATCAACGCTGGGGGGACGGGAACGGCTACGCTCACGTGCGCGCCGCCCTGGTGGGACCGTCGCTTCAGATCCCCGTGGTAGACGGGCGCCTCTGTCTGGGGACGTGGCAACAGGTGGTGCTTCTCGATTTCGACAATCACCCCCGCATGCGGCGCCTTATCATTCAGGTGATCGGGGAAAAGGAATAGACATTTGTCCATCTCCGTGAACACCAGTGGCGGAAGCTCGAAAGGGCCCGTCCTGCGTTTTCCAGACCACTCCCTGCTCCTCAGCCTCTGCGGCCAGGGGAACGCCAACCTCCGAATCATCGAAACAGCTCTCCAGGTGAAGCTCAACCTCCGGGGTGACTCGATCACGCTGGTGGGCGACGAGAGCGCCGTGTATCTGGGGCGGCGGGTCCTGGAAGAGCTGTACACTCTTGTCGAAAAGGGCTACCCCCTCTACTCTCGCGACATAAGTCACGCCATCGAGATCCTGAGCGGCAACCACCGGGCCCGGCTCCACGACATCTTCCTGGACGCCGTCTACGTCACCGCCAAGAAGCGGATCATCACACCCAAGACCTTGGCGCAGAAGGAATACGTTGACGCCATCCGCGGCTACGATATCGTCTTCGGCATAGGGCCGGCGGGGACCGGGAAGACCTACCTGGCCATGGCGTCGGCCATCGCCGCCCTCAACACCGAGGCGGTGAGCCGCCTCATCCTCGTGCGTCCGGCGGTGGAGGCGGGAGAGAAGCTCGGCTTCCTCCCGGGTGATCTTGTAGAAAAGGTTAACCCCTACCTGAGGCCTCTTTACGACGCTCTCCACGATATGGTCGATTTCAACCGGACCTCCAAGTGGTTGGAGCGCGGCATCATCGAGGTTGCGCCCCTGGCCTTCATGAGGGGCCGTACCCTCAACGATTCGTTTGTGATTCTCGACGAGGCGCAGAACACCACCTCAGAGCAAATGAAGATGTTCCTCACCCGACTCGGGATCAGCTCGAAGGCGGTGATCACCGGCGACATCACCCAGATCGATCTCCCGAACGGCACGCGGTCGGGGCTGGTGGAGTCAATGGAGATCCTCGCGGGGATCTCGGGATTGAAATTCGTCTATTTTACTGATAGAGATGTCATCCGCCACCGCCTGGTACAGGATATCATCAAGGCCTATGAGAAGGCGGAAGCAAAGCAACGGCGCCAGCTCTAGCCCGCATTGTGCACGGGACGCCGTAGCGAGATCGTGGAGATGGTTGTGCGACCGGGCAACCACAGGGACTCGGACTTGAGGCGCACGTTTTCAGTACGTCGCACGGTTCGCTTGTCCTGAGCCTGTCGAAGCAACACCCGCCGATACGCGGCTTTCGGCTAGTGGAGCCTGCAGCTCGGAGAGAAGAACGGCCATAGGCGCGGTCACGGCAGGTGGTTCGCGCATAATGCGGGCTATCAGGTCAGATCATGCAGTTCCTGAGGAAGGCACGGCAACGGTTAGCAGCGGGGCGAAAGGCGACGCTCTCCCTGGAACGCCGGAACGGTGTTGACCCCACTGCCGGCATGGTGCCGCCCGCCTGGCCTCGTCTCCTCATGCTTGGGGGATTAAGCCTGCTCCTGGCGCTTCTCACCACTCCCTACCACCTCCTCCTTCCGGTCCAGTACCAGGTCGGCGACGTGGCCGAGCGCAACGTCAGGGCGGTGCGGGACTTCCTGGTGCCCGACGAGGCCGCCACCGAACAACGACGACAAGAGGCGGCCACCAACTCCCTGGCAGTCTATGACCTGGACGAGGAACCGATCCGCAACCTCCGTCAGCGATTGGCCTCGGCTTTCGCCGTGGTGCGGCCCCTATTCCTCGATACGGGGAGCAGCGGGAGGGGAGGGGAGGGGGGCGCCCGGGGCCTTCGGGAGATGCAGAAGTCGCCCCGGGAGCAGGTCTTCGCTTTGAAGAAGGAGTTCGAGGCAAAGGTCGGTGGAACGCTTTCCGATCGGGATTACGCGATTCTGGTGCAGGAAAAGTTTGATCCTCGTCTGGAGGAGGGCGTCACGCGTCTGGCGGAGAGCGTGTTCGCCGTCGGGGTGGTGAGTAACAAGACCCTGCTCCTCAGCCAGCTGCAGAGGGGGGTCATCCTACGAAGCATCCAGAACGGGGCGGAGAGTCACATTCGTGATCTCCTAGGCTTCCTCAGCCTCGACGAGGCCAAGAGACAAATGCGCCTCAGGGCCGGCGTTCTTTTGGAGGAGGAAAAACGTCCGGTGCTGGAGGCGGTGGTCCACCTGGCCCAGGCGGCCCTCCAGCCCAATATCACCTTCAACCTGAACGAGACGGAGATCCGCAAGCAACGGGCCGTGGAGACCATCCGCCCGGCGCTCTTCCAGGTGAAGAAGGGCGAGATGCTCATCCGTGAGGGCCAGAGGGTGGGGGCGGAGCACATCCTCAAACTGGAAACCCAGGCAAGAAGCGGTCTGCAACGGGGGGTCATCTTTACCGTAGTCGGGACTGCGCTCATGGCCGGCCTCCTCGTCTGGCTGAGCGCCTACGCAGCCGGGAGGTACATCAGCGGCTTCCCGACGGGAACGAGGGACCTCCTTTTCCTCACCAGCTGTCTTGGTCTTCTGCTGGTCTTGGCCAAGCTCTCCGCCGGTGTGGCCGACGCTCTCACCACCACCTTTCCCTTTATCAGCCCCGCCGCGGTCTATTGCCTCCTCCCTCTTGCCGCAGGGCCCATGCTGGTGGCCATATTTTTCGGGCCGGCCTCCGCCATCCTCTTCGCCATTGTCCTCGCGGTACTGTCGGCCTTTCTCCTCGAGCGCCAGTTCAACCTCCTCTTTTACTACCTCATCGGCTCACTGGTGGCGATTCACCGGGTGGAGGACACACAAGACCGCACCACGCCCCTCAAGGCGGGCCTGGCGGTGAGTCTTGTAAACGCTGTGGTGATTGTCATCTTCACCTTGACCGTGGATGAGCCTCTGCTGAGCGCCCGGACCGGGGCAGCTGTGATCCTTGGCGTCGCCGGCGGGATGCTGAGTGGGGTAATCACCACCGGTCTCTCTCCTATGGTGGAGTGGGCCTTCGACTACACCACCAGCGTCAAGCTGCTCGAGCTGGCCAACATGGAGCAACCGCTCCTCAGGGGGCTCATGGTGCAGGCCCCCGGCTCGTACCACCACAGTCTCATGGTGGGCAACATGGTCGAGGCCGCCGCCAAGTCCATCGGGGCGAACGCCTTGCTGGCCAGGGTGGCCGCCTACTACCATGACATCGGCAAGATCAAGAAGCCCCTCTATTTTGTGGAGAACCAGGCGGGAGGTGAGAACCGCCACGAGCGCCTGGCTCCCTCCATGAGCAGCCTTATCCTCATCTCTCACGTCAGGGATGGCGTGGAACTCGCCAAGGATCATCACCTCGGTAAGGCGATACAGGACATTATCCAGCAGCACCACGGGACCGGCGTCATCTCATATTTCTACCAGAAGGCCATCGATCTCCAGGAGAAGCTGAAGAGTAGCAAGGGTGGGGAGGTTTCGCCGGTGCTCCTGGAAGACTACCGCTACCCGGGGCCGAAGCCCCAGACCAAAGAGGCGGGTCTCGTTCTCCTCGCCGATGCGGTGGAAGCGGCTTCCCGCACCGTGACCGAGCCCACGGCGGCTCGGATCCAGGGGATGGTGCAGAAGATCACGAACAAGATCTTCACCGACGGCCAGCTGGATGAATGTGAACTCACATTAAAGGACCTGCACGAGATCGCTAAGAGTTTCATTCAGATCCTTACCGCCATTTTCCACCAGCGGATCGACTATCCGGAGCCCGCCGCCAAGGGCTTAGAGGGAAGGGCTCGCGCCGATGGAGATTCAGGTAGCAAACCGGCAAAACGAGATCGAAACGGATCCCGAGAGGATCGCGGCAAAGGCAAGGAAGATCTTAAACGCCTTGGCCTGTCCTGACGGCGAGCTCAGCATCGTACTGGTCGGGGACGAAGAGATAGGTTCGCTGAACTGGCACTACCTGAAGCGCCGTGGCCCCACCAACGTCCTGGCCTTCCCCATGCGGGAGGGGGAGTTCGGCGACCTTCACCCGCACCTGCTCGGTGATGTGGTAATCTCCCTACCCTTCGCTCGGCGCGAAGCGGAAGAGGCGGGCACCTCGCTGGAGGCGATGGTGGACCGTCTCCTGGTGCACGGCATCTTACACCTCTTCGGCTACGACCACGAAAAGAATGATCTTGCCGCTCGGGAGATGGACGAGCGAAGCGAGGAACTGCTGGCCTTGCTCACGTGAATGATCGCCTCCGTCCTGTCGAAGAGCCAGCGCCGATCTTTCAGGGTTGTTCCTCCAGAGCTTGATCATGAGGAGGAGCAAACTGTGCGTGCGCTTCGGTCGAGGCTGCAGCTCGGGTGGTCTCGGCCCGGAGATTGCTCCTGGAGAGGTGTCGGGCTTGGGTGAACATCGGTTTTGGCCGGGCAAGAGGCATTCGTACCTTTCCGGAGGCGCCGGGTATTCCATCCAACTAACACCTCTGCAACCACAATGGACTGAAGAGGAAGGAGACAGATGTGGCGAAGCTCGCAGTAAGTGTGGATCATGTGGCCACCTTGCGGCAGGCCCGGCAGGCAGCCGTTCCCGACCCGGTGACGGCGGCCGCCATTGCCGAACTGGCCGGGGCCCGGGGCATCGCCGTGCATCTCCGCGAGGATCGGCGCCACATCCAGGACCGGGATGTGAGTCTGCTCAGGCAGATGGTGAAGACCAAGTTGAACCTGGAGATGGCCGCGAGCCACGAGATGCTGAAGATCGCCTTGAGTGTAAAACCGGATATGGTAACCCTGATGCCCGAGCGGCGGGAGGAGGCGACCACGGAAGGCGGCCTCGAAACCCAGCTCAACAAGGACATGTTGAAAAAGCTGGTCCGCGTGGTGCGCGACGCCGACGTCATCGTCAGTCTCCTCCTCAGCCCGGAAATGGACCAGATCAAAACGGCCGTCCGGGTGGAGGCGCAATACGTCCAAATCCATACCGGCGCTTTCTGCGAGGCCCATACCTTCGGGCAGCGACAGGAGCAGTTCGTTCGCATTCAGAACGCGGTGAAAATGGCCCATAAGCTGGGGCTGGGCGTCACCGCCGGTTACGGCTTGAACTATCAGAACATCGGCTGGCTCTTGGATCTTGGGGAGATCGAGGAGTTCATCGTCGGCCATGCTATCATCGCCCGGGCCGTCATGGTCGGTCTCGAGCAGGCGGTCCGGGACATGGTGGACCTGATCGGCCGGGGTGGAATGTCGTATCGGGGCGGACGATGATCCGTGGGATCGGCATCGACCTGGTGCAGATCGACCGCATAGAGCGAGCCGCGGAACGGTGGGGGCAGCGTTTCCTCGAGCGGATTTTTTGCCCGGAGGAGATCGAGCTCTGCCAGAAACGGGCCAAGCCGGCATCGTGTCTGGCTCTTAGATTCGCCGCCAAGGAGGCCTTTGCCAAAGCGCTGGGGCTCGGCATCCGGAGCGGCCTCACCTGGCGCGACATCGAGGTTGTCAATGACGAGCTCGGCAGGCCGGGCCTACGGCTCAAGGCCCGGGCCCAGGAGCTTCTCGGCTCGATAGGGGCGGAGAGGACCTGGCTGAGCCTTTCGGATGAGAGCACCATCGCCGCGGCGGTGGTGGTGCTCGAGGGGTAGCACGGCCATGCGCATCGTGACCGCAGACGAGATGGCTGCCATGGATCGAATCACCATCGACCGGGTCGGTATTCCCGGGGTGGTGCTCATGGAGAACGCCGGGCGCGGGGCATGCGAGGTGATGTGGCGACACTTCCCGGATCTCGCCGGGAAGCGGGTGCTTCTTTGGCAGCGGCGGGTGCAGGTTGGCGTGTGCTGTCTGAGAGAGCTCGCCGATTATCGAGGAGACGCTCGGATCAACCTCGAGATTCTCGAGAAGTTGGGTGTGCCGGTGGAGGTCATGGCCGACGCGGCGGCTTTGCCTCGGCTCCGCGAGCGGCTGGCCGCCGCCAATCTCGTCGTGGATGCTATCCTGGGGACGGGCCTGAACGCCCCGGTGCGCGGCTTCTACCGGGACATCATCCAACTCGTGAACGAGCTTGGCCGGCCGGTATTCGCCGTGGACCTCCCCTCGGGGCTCGATGCCACCACGGGGCTCCCCCTGGGGGTGTGCATCGAGGCGAGCGTGACCGCCACCTTCGGCCTGGCCAAGATAGGCCAACTGGTGACGCCGGGGTGCTCATTCGTGGGACATCTGGAGGTCGTGGATATCGGCCTTCCCCGGAGCGTCACCGAAATGGAGGAGCCGCTACGCCTTTGGCTCGACCCGCGTGAACTGGCAACCCTGGTGCGGGCGCGAGAGAGCGCCAGCCACAAGGGCTCGTTTGGCCATGTGTTGGTTGTGGCGGGCTCCGTGGGCAAGACCGGAGCCGGGGCCATGGCAAGCATGGGAGCAGCGCGAGCAGGCGCCGGGCTGGTGACACTCGCGGTTCCGGTCTCACTCCATGGGCTCATGGAGGTGAAGCTCACCGAGGTGATGACCGAACCCCTTGCCGAGACCGCGGAGCAGACCATAGCCGAGGCTGCCGTGCCCCGGCTCGAGGAGC
>JAGFXI010000116.1 GCA_017861095.1 Deltaproteobacteria bacterium
CTGGCTGTGGTGAACGCCTTCGGTGATGTCCGCGACCCGGATTCCGGTCGGCTGCTTGCGGGAGTTCGCACCGAGGACGGAAGGCGCCCGGCTGATGCCTCTGCTTGCCTGGCCGAGCTCCGGACCCTGACCGGGTTTACTCGCCAGAATACCGTGCTCGGGGTGGTGGCGACGAATGGACGGCTCGACAGGGCCCAGGCCACTCGAGTGGCGCAGATGGCCCATGACGGTATCGCCCGCGCCGTGGTACCGGCTCATACCCTCTACGACGGTGACACCATCTTTGCGCTGAGCACCGGGACCCTCGCCGGGGGGGAGGTGACGGTGGTGGGTGCATTGGCGGCCCAGCTCATGGCACAGGCCATCGTCAACGGGGTCCGCCATGCCGTGAGTGCAGGCGGCCTTCCCGCCCATCGTGATCTGTGACGAGGCGTTAGACGGCGAAACCAGCGAACGCGGCCTTGACAAATGTGCCGATGGTGCTAAGATTCGGGCCTCAAAGCCCGCTGTTGCACGGAGGACGTGGATGTCGCGAATTCCCATGCTTGATGAGAGACTGCGTCAGGTTCGCTCTCTCATCTCTCGCCGGGCGACGGAACAAGGCCGGATTTTCCACCTCACCCTCCGTAGCGTCTACCGCCCCGAAGGAATCGGCATCCTGGGATGCTCCGACCTTGCCGCCGGCTCCATCGATGAGCAGCAACTGGCTTATGTGGAGCCTCGTCAGAACTCCGGCGCCGAACCTCACTGGGATCTCGCGAACGGCGAGTATCTCCTCCAGTTCAACGAGACGCTCGTTCTTGCCGAGAACGAGCTCGCCCTCATCCGGCCGCTCGATGATCTCATGGCAAGCGGCGGGACCCATCCCATCGTTTGTCTTGGCGAGCTCTCCGAAGCCATGCTGATGCCCATGCTGGTCTCCCAGTCGGGGATTCGGATCCATCAGAACGCCAGGATCTCCCTCGTCACCATCGTTCCCATCTAGACGGTGCAGAGCCGCTCTGCGGCCCTTTTGGAGGCCGGTACCGAGCCCTTTGGTAAGGTCCGGGCGGTGCTTCGCCCTTATCAGCACAAGAGAAAGGAGGTGACCTTGAAGAAGATTGTAAACTTTTTCTTTGAGTTAGGCATGCTGAAGAAGACGCCCAGAAGCGGCTTCCAGTTTCTCGGCTCGGGGCGCGAGTCGGTAGCCGAACACGCCTTTCGCGTTGCCGTGATCGGATTCACCTTGGCACGACTGGACGGGGCCGCGGACGAGTGTCGGGTGGTACGCATGTGTCTCTTTCACGATCTTCCGGAATCGCGGACGGGTGATCTCAACTACGTCAACAAGCAGTATGTGCAGGTGAGAGAAGACCAGGTAGTTCGCGATCTCGCCAGGACTCTTCCTTTCGGCGGCGAGATCGAGGAGCTGCTCTCTGAGTTCCGTGAGGGAAAGAGCAGGGAGTCACTGCTGGCCCACGACTCGGATCAACTGGATCTCATTCTGGAGCTCAAAGAACACCTGGACCTGGGGAACCGCTATGCCACCCAGTGGATCCATTTTGCCCGCCAACGGCTGAAGACCGACCTGGGCCGCCAGCTTGCATCAGAGATCACCGAGACCGATTCTACCGCCTGGTGGTTTGAGGGAAGAGACCACTGGTGGACAATCGACTAGCCCGCATTCGGATGGCGCGAGGCAGGGTGATCTGCTCCACAAAGGCGCATAGTCGCAGCATTGATAGTGTACTTGTGAGGCCTTGCCTTGTAGCGGGGTGGCTCACAAAGTCCGGGAGGCCTGCTTTACATCGAGGAGAAGGTAGTGGCTCCGGATGCGTTTTGCTTCGCAGATGACCCTGCCTCTGGCGGCCCCCGGTTATGCACAGCCGGAAGCCGGGTGGGCTAGGGGTGGGACTTGGGCGGACAGACGGTATCGACTCGCATCACGCCGCCCATTCACGCCAGCGTGATGGCATTCTTGCCAATCTCCTTACTGCGATACATGGAATGGTCGGCGATGCGGAGCAGTTCTTTCTTGCTCGCCGCATCGTGGGGGTAGCCGGCGACGCCGAAGCTTGCCGTGAGCCTCACATCGAACCCTTCTTCGTGGAGAAAGACCTTATCGGCGAGGGTCTGACGAATAGCGACCACCTTGTCCAGGGCCGCCTTCTTGTCCTGACCGGGAAGGATGACGACGAACTCGTCACCGCCGTAACGGACCAGGCAGTCTTCACTGTTTAGATTTCCCGCTATGGCTCGGGCCACTTCCTTGAGCACTTTGCTCCCTACCAAGTGCCCATGCGCGTCAACCACGTGCTTAAAATTGTCCAGATCGAGGAAGACCAGCGAGACCTCCTGAGGCTTGGTGGCTGCAGGATCCAAGAGGCGCTCCAGGTGCTGATGAAGAAACCGGGTGTTATAAAAGCCCGTCACGTCGTCGGTGATGGAAAGGGACTCGATCTTCCGATAGTTACGCGAGTTGGTGATGGCGATGGCCACGTAGTCTGCGAGGATGGAGAGCACCGGCATGAACTCGGGTTGGAAGAGGGAGAGATCCTCGGGGTTCACCACTTCGATCACCCCGATCACGGAGCCCTGCATTTTGAGAGGGAGGCAGATCAGGGAGCGGGTCACGAAACCGGTGAGGTCATCCACTCGCTTGCTGAAGCGCCGGTCCCGCTTTACATCCGGCACCAGGATCGGTTCTCCCGTCGCGATCACGGTCCCGGCGATACCCTCGCCCACCTTGATGCGAATATCGCTGAGGGAGCTCTTGTCTAGGCCCACGACCAGTTCGAAGCGAAGCTCCTGCCGTTCCTGATCCAGGAGAAAAAGAGTCCAGTTGCGGGCCTTGAAGAGCTCGCTGAGCCGCTTGAGCACGATGATCAGGATTTGCTCCATGTTGAAGGTGGAAGTAAGCGCCTTGCCTATTCGCAGGCAGGTCATGAGCTGCTGGGTATATACCGAAGCGTCTCTGGAAGGAGTTAAAGAAGCCACGGGATCTGCTTTTACCACCTGACGCCCCACCGAGGTTGCCCCCACCACGTTCCCCTATTCCCGGGTTCGTCACCGGAAAAAGCAATGTTCGTGCCAAGGCCAAATTCGGGGTATGAGAGGGGGTTCACGAGGCGGCAGCGGTGATGCGCTTGCCGACGGCCCGAGCGGCGAGGATGCCGCTTGCGGAGGCCTGAAGGAGTCCCCTCGTGATCCCGGCGCCGTCGCCCGCCGCGAAGAGGTTCGGCATTTCCGTTTCCATCTCTCGCGATACGGTGATGCGGTTGGAGTAGAATTTGACCTCGACCCCGTAGAGGAGCGTATGGCGTGAATAGACGCCCGGCGCCAGCCGGTCCAAGGCTTGAAGCATCTCGATTACGCTGAGCAAATGTCGGTAGGGGAAAACGTAGCTCAGGTCGCCGGGGGTCGCCTGGGCCAAGGTGGGTCTCGTGAGACAACGGTCGAGACGGCTCTGGGTGGAGCGGCGGCCCGCCACCAGGTCGCCCAGGCGCTGGACAATCGCCCCTCCCCCGAGGAGGTTCGCCAGCCGGGCGATATAACGGCCGTAGCCGATGGGGTCGTTGAAGGGCTCGGTGAAGGTACTGCTCACCAGGACGGCGAAGTTGGTATTCGCGCTCTTCTTTCGCGCGTAGCTGTGGCCGTTCACCGTGGTGATACCTGCGTTCTCCTCGGCCACCACCTCGCCGTAAGGGTTCATGCAAAACGTGCGCACCTTGTCATCGAAGGTCTTGGAGTAATGGATGAGCTTGCATTCGTAGGTGATGTCGGTGATCTCTTTGAGCACCGTGGCAGCGAGCTCGACGCGAACGCCGATGTCCACGGGGCTGGCCTTGGTGCTGAGGCCCAAGGACTCGGCAACCTGCTTCATCCAGCCGGCGCCGACCCTGCCAGGCGCGGCAATCACATAGTCCCCGCGACGAATGGTGCCGTCGGCAAGCGCGACCCCCTGGATGCGCCCCCCCTCGGCTACGAGGCTCTCCACTTGGCATCCGGTACACGTGTGGACCCGACCGGAGAGGGCCTCGCGCATGCGGGTCAGTACCCCGCGACAATTCTCCGTGCCGATGTGGCGGATCCGAGTGGGGACGAGCTCGAGATCGGCCAGACGAGCTCTGTCCGCGAGCTCCTCGACCGCTGGTGAAAGCTCGCCGAAGAGGCGGTCGGGCGCCCCAAACCGCACATACATCTGGTCCGCTGTCTGGAGGAGTCCTGTAAGGGAGTCTCGGTCCAGATACTCAGCCAGGTAGCCGCCCACTTCAGAGGAAAAGGTGAGCTTGCCGTCGCTGTATGCCCCTGCCCCGCCCCAGCCGCAGAGCATGTCCTCAGAGCACTGGCGTTGTCGGGCATCGAGATCCTTCCCCTGCTCCAGCAGCAAGACCCGGTCGATTCCGAGATCCGCCAAGGTCAGGGCGGCAAAGATGCCGGCAGGACCGGCTCCGACGATAATCACCCGGTAATCCATGGAGTCCTCCGCGTGGTCGGGAAACAAGGAATCTTGGGCATTATTCAACCTTAATCCTACGGAACTCGCACCGGAAAAACCAGCACAATGTGACCCGGGGCAACCCGAGACCTCATCCGTCACCACAACGTGCAGAGAGGCTGCGAGGCCGGCGGCTTTGCCCCCCGGCTGAATGAAAGGTCTCTTGAATCCTGCCGAGATCCTGTGCTACTAGCAACATGAGGAGTGGTCATTAGGAGTGCTCCTTCAGCCTTTTCGCCACCAAAGGGTAAGGGAGAGGCGTCACTAGCCAGCAGGGGGCGGTTGGCAGACAATCGCTGCCAACTGCCTCCTGCCGGCTGAACACCGGGGGTTTCTATGAGATTGACCTTCCTCGGCACCGGCTCGGCCTGGAGGATGCCGGAAATCGGTTGTGACTGTGTCATCTGCGGGGAGATGCGGCGGCGGGGAGAAACCCGGAGCCGAACTTCCCTTTACCTGGAGGCCGGGGAAAAAATCCTGATCGACTGCGGGCCCGACATAACCCGCCAGTGGGCGGCAAACGGCCTGACGGGGGTGGACGCCGTGCTCATCACCCACGAGCACGGAGACCACTACCTCGGCCTCGACGAACTTGAGGCTCTTCGCCGGTCAGCGGAACCGGCGAGGTGGCATCCAATTCCGGTGTACGCCACTGAGGCGGCATGGAAGACTATCGAACAGCGGTTCGCGTACCTGCTGGGGAAGACGCTGGAGCGGAGAGTGGCGCAACCCGGGAAGCCTCTCGGCGGGCTCAAGGCGCGGATCGTGCCCTTCAAGACCTTCCACGGCCCCGTTGCCCGGGGCGCGGTCGGCTACGTGGTGACGGCCGGAAAGAAGAAGCTGGTCTATACCTCCGATCTCCTCCACGTGGAAGAAGGGGGGAAGCTCCTGCGGCAGCCTCAGGTGCTCGTCATCCAGACCAACTGGGTGAATGAACCGCAGGTGAATCGCCCCTCGCACCTCAGCCTGCAACGAGCCCTCACCATGATTCACGACTGGCAGCCCCAGGGCCGTGTCTTCCTGGTTCACATCTCCGATGCCGATCCCGTTCCCGGGGACCGCGCCAATGTGTATCTGAAAAAGGTGCCCCCTGCCGATCCGCTCCGGGATCCGAGAACCGGGGAGCCCTATCCTATCCCGACCTGCCAGGAGGAATGGCAGGAGCTCGCGAGCCAGGTGTTCGCGGATCGAGGGATTGAGGCACCTGTTCAGGTGGCATGGGACGGGCTTACCGTGGAATTCTGAAGAAGAGAGCGTCGCCGAATCGCAAGAGCGATCTGCGGGTCGCGATCGCCGCGACAAGGAGGTGACCCATGACACAAGAACCCCTCCAGGTCCTTTCGGACGGTCTGGCACTCAGTGGGATTCTCCAGACGCCAGAGAAGGAGCCGTGGCCTCTCGTTGTGCTGTGCCACGGTCTTTTGAGCTACAAGAACAGCTCAAAGTACATCGAGATCGGCCGAGTGTTCGCCGAGGCGGGCATTGCTACCATCCGCTTTGATTTTCGGGGGTGTGGCGAGAGTCAAGGCGACGCAGCGGCGACCACGGTCTCCGGGCGCTGGCGGGATCTCCAACAGGTCACTGCCCATACCAGCGGACTGCTCGGGTTCAACGGCAGGCTGGCGCTTCTGGGAAGCAGCCTGGGCGGCTACCTGGCGCTTCTGGAGGCGAGCCGAAACTCACTTATACGGTGCGTCAGCGTCTGGTCCACGCCCTCTCACCTGCGGGACCTCGAGCGGCGGCTTCTCGCTGCTGGGTCCGCGTCTCCCCTCTTCCTCGAGGATCTGCGCCGTCAGGAGCTTCTCTCTCACATCGGCACGGTGGAGCGAGTTCTCATCCTTCACGGTGAGGAAGACGAGCTCGTCG